>JAGQJP010000141.1 GCA_020430585.1 Myxococcales bacterium
CCGCGACCTCGAGTCCGCGATCGAACCGATCGCCCGCTTGCACACCCCCCTCGCTCGACTCCACGCGGCGCTGCGACTCGTCCAGCGTCGACTCAAGACCAATGTCCGCGAACTGGGCCAACGAAACACGGCGCACGACTTCATCACCCGACGAGGAAATCGGGCGCTGCTGCTCAAGCTTCTCCTCGACCGTCTATCGATTCCCAACGTCCTCGCCCTCGTGCGACCGTTCTCGCGGCTGATGCAACCGGCGGAATTACCCGACCCCAGCGTCTTCGAGCACCCGGTCCTTCGTGTGCGCCTGGGGACGAGGACGATCTGGCTCGATCCCGCCTGGATCGGGGCACCGCTCGGCTATCTGATGCCCGGTCTGCAGGGCCGTCCCGCGCTGCTGCTCTCGCCGTTCCCGCGATCGCCGCTCGACGGATCGAAGACCCCCACCCTCGCGCAGACGCCACGCGGCTCGATCGATGACGAAGGCCGAACGATCGTCGCCGCCGGACACCTCGAGTCGTCAGGGCAACTCGCGTTGCAGGTGGAGGAGAGGCTGCGCGGTCGCGTCGCCGTCAGCTATCGGCGCTTTCTCCTCTCCCGCGGCCACGAGCAACGACGAAAGGCGATCGAACGGGTCCTGCGGGTGTGGTTTCCCGAAGCGAAGTTGAGGAAGCTGGAGATCCTCGACCTCCAGCGCAACGAGAAGCCGCTGCGCCTTCGGTATCATGCCAGCGGCCGGCTAGCCCCCTCGATCTCCCTCGGTTTTGCTGGGCTCTACGAGATCGAAGAGCTATCCCGCGTCGCCCGCAGGCGACAGGCGTTGCTGATCGAAAATCCCCGCCACGTCGATCTGACGATTCGCCTCGCCGTCGAGCCACAGCTCGTCGTGCGGCATCCGACGGTGCAGACGATCGTCGGACCGGGCTTGCGCTTCCAAATCGCCGACGAGCTGACCGAGGGGAAGGGGATCACGATCCGACGCCGGTTCGTCTTGCGGAGCGGTCGTCTGGCGCCGGCCCGATACCCCGAGTTGTTGCGCGGACTGCGGAGAATCATCGGCATCGAGACGATCAGCTTCGAACGACGCCGTTGAGCCGCTATTCGACCTCGTCGACGAGGCGCACGCCGCGCGTGTTGATCCCGGCGATGAATGACTTGGCGCCGATCCCACTGCGCTGAAATCCATCGACGAGGGCGGCGGCGACCACCTCGGCGGTCTCTTCGGTGCAGGCGGCGAACATCGCCGGGCCGCTACCCGAGATCGAGCAGCCGAGGGCGCCTGCGTCCATCGCCGCGGCGTGAACGTCGTCGTAGCGCTGGATCAGCCTCGAGCGGTAGGGTACGACGACAAAGTCGTCGAGGGCGCGGCCGAACAGATCGAGACGCCCCTCATAGAGCGCCGCAACGAGCGCCGCAACGTTGCCCAGATTGCGGACGACGTCCTCCATCGGCACGCGCTCGGGGAGGATCTTGCGAGCGTCGGCGGTCTTGATTTCCAGCTCAGGGGAGACGATCGCGAAGCGCAGCTCGAGCGGCGTAGGCAGCTCGAGATAGTCGAAGGGCTCGTAGCTGCGGATCAATGTGATGCCACCGATCAGAGAGGGCAATACGTTGTCGGCGTGGGGCGCCCCCGTCGCCAGCTTTTCCCCCGCACGGCACGCATCGAGGACATCGACCTTGCTCAATGCGCCGCCCAGTGCAAGATTCGTCGCCCAAGCCGCCGCAACAGAGCTCGCCGAGCTCGATCCGAGACCCGAGCCGATCGGCATCCCCTTGTGCACTTTGAGAGCGACCCCCGCGGCCGGATCGATCTTCTCCTGAACGAGACGCGCCGAGACGCCCGCACAGTTGAGCGCGGCCACGCGCGGCAGCCGACCGTCATCACCCGTGATCTCGACGATCTGGACGCCGCGCTGCTCCGTGCGCATCGCCTCGACCCAATCGCCCGGCGAATCGAGCGCCAACCCGAGCACGTCGTATCCCGGTCCGACATTCGCCACCGTCGCTGGGGCGAACACTTTGAGCCAATCACTCATCTGTGACCTCCTCGAATCTACGCGCGCTGCTCGCCGTCAACTGAGCTTGACGAGATAGCAGCGCGCCGAGAGCTCGGATATCAGGTTGCTCAGGGCGTGAAAGACGACGGCGGCGCCGATACTTCCCGTCCGTTGACGCAACCAGCCGAAGAGCAACGATGGGAAAAAAACCGCCAGACGGGCGGGGTTCCAATCCACCAGAAAATGCCCCAGCGCGAAGAGCAGTGACGTATAGAGGATCGATGGTCCAATCTCGGCCCCCAAAACCGTCCACGTCCGTCGATCGAGCTGCGCCAAGCGACTCTGAACATAGCCACGATAGAACAGCTCCTCGGGAACCGCGACGAGGGCAAACTGGATCAAGATGAAGTAGAGCAGCCAGGCGTAACGGCGTTGAACGTCGATCGGCGGCGAGACGAGGGTGCGCGAGCCGCCGATTCGCACGGGACTCTCGACCTCGCCCGCTTGATCGAGGGCGATTCGCAATCGATCGAGCCGATCGATCGCCACGCGACCACCGAACCGAACGAGAGACGAGCGAATGATCAGCGTCGCGCCCTCTACTTTTGTGGTGATCGCCGGCTGCCGAATCGTGCGAAAGCGTCCGTTGACGGGAACGATCGCTTGAAAGTCGCCAGGCTCGCGATCCCCCGTGATTCGCAGCGTCGCCGCTTGTTTCTGCGGCTGTGGAAGCCAGAAGTACGCGTGGTCGTATGTCTTCCAGACGAAGAGGCCCTGATCGCGGCGAGAAATGCGGGGCCAGCCGTCGAGCTCGCGGGGAAACAGGTGAAAGCTCTGCCGCCGAGGCTCGAAGTGCGCGTTGAACATCGTCGTCTGCCAGAGGTGATGCCCCGCCAGATAGAGCGGGAAGACGCAGAGGGCGAGCAACAGTCCCCACCCGAGATTGCGCCAGAGCTGCTGGTAGTGAATCCCAAAGCGCGCCGCGTCGATGTTCCGTTTGCGCAGCACTTCCAGGGGAAGAAAGATGAAGACCATCGCCGCCAAGGCGACGGAGTTCTGGTAGATGAAGGGCAGCGCGTATTGGGAGAGGAAGAGCAGAATACAGATCGCGACGCTGACGGCGTAGAGCGTCAAGACCTCGCGACGGATCGCCGAGCGCTCGCTCAAGACGGCTCCTGACCACGCGACCTCCAGGTCAATATCGGTTGGCGCACCGCCCGCGCTTCGTCGACGCGCCCCGTGTACGTCAGGCGCGGCGCCGCCGTGAGAAGCTGCGGATCACTCTCGGCCTCGCCCGCGATCGCCTTCATCGCCGAAATGAACTCGTCGAGGGACTCTTTGCTCTCGGTCTCGGTCGGCTCGATCATCAGAGCGTTGCGGACCAACAATGGAAAATAGACCGTCGGAGGGTGAAAGCCGTAATCGATCAAACGCTTGGCGATGTCCATCGTCTTCACGCCGTGCGCGGCTTGCTTCTTGTCGTTGAGCACGCACTCGTGCATGCAGAGCTCGGGGTGCGGCGCGTGATAGGTGTCGCGCAGCTGGCTCAAGATATAGTTCGCATTGAGCACGGCCATCTCGGTCACGGCGCGCAGCCCGGCGGCGCCCATCTCGCGAATGTAGGTGTACGCCCGAACGTGCATTCCGAAGTTGCCGAAGTTGATCCGAATCCGCCCGACGCTGCGCGGACGATCGAAGTCGAGCTCGTATCGATCGTCGCGCTTGACCACGCGGGGCACCGGCAACAATGGCTCGAGCTCGGAGACGACACCGACGGGGCCCGCGCCTGGGCCACCTCCGCCGTGAGGCGTCGTAAAGGTCTTGTGCAGGTTGAAGTGCATGATATCGACACCGACCTTGCCCAGCTTGACCTTGCCCATCACCGCGTTGAAATTGGCGCCGTCGCCGTAGACGTAGCCGCCGCGGGCGTGCACGATCTCGGCGATCGTCGTGATGTTGCGCTCGTAGAGCCCGAGGGTGTTCGGGTTGGTGACCATGATTCCCGCGACGTCGGGGCCCATCAAGCGCTCGACCTCCGAGGGCTCGAGCACACCGTCGGGGCCAGTCTTCAGCGAGACGACCTTGTAATTGTTCAGCGTGCACGTCGCTGGATTGGTACCGTGGGCCGAATCGGGCACGAGGATCAGCTTTCGCGGTGAACCGTCGCGCTCGATCAGCCGCTTGCGAATCATCCGCACCCCGAGCCACTCGCCATGGGCGCCAGCGTTCGGGTGGAGCGTCACCGCGTGCATCCCGCTGATCTCGGCAAGGAGATTCTGCAGCTCGTGGATCAGCGCCAGCGCGCCCTGGAGGTACGAGACGGGCAGGTTCGGGTGCAGACCACCGAAGCCGTCGAGCCGAGCCATCGCTTCGTTGATCTTCGGGTTGTACTTCATCGTGCAGCTGCCGAGGGGATACATCCCGCCGTCGATGTGATAGTTGCGGCGGGAGAGCCGCACGAAGTGTCGCATCACGTCGAGCTCGCTCAGCTCGGGCAACACAGGCGGCCGCTCGCGCTGATACGACGCGGGGATCGCCTCGCCGAAGGAACACTTCTCGTCGTACTGTGGAAGCGAATATCCGACTCGTCCGGGGACGCTGCGTTCGATCAACAGCGGCTCGTCGAAGGTCAGCTCGCGGATCGCCTTCTCTGCCATATGCTCACTCCTCCAGGCCGGGCTGTACAACGATTCGTGCCCGGCGAACCAGCTCTCCGAGATACGCCCCGCGCAACGTCGCGACGACACTCGCCAAATACGCTTGCCGCGCGAAGCTCCGCACGTCCTGGTAGCGCCGCACGCCTCGCTCTTCACGGGCGGTGACCTTGTAAAAGACGAAATCCGTGCGGTAGCGCTGATGGGTCTTGGTGATCCCTCCGACCTTCGTATCGAAGAGATCACGTTGCCACGCGGCGCGGGACATCTTCTCGTCGAGGAAGCCGATGTCACCGCCGCGACCCGCCGAGGGCCGATGCTGCGAATACTGCAGCGCCAGGTTCTCGAAGCGCTCACCCTTGAGGTACCTCGCCCTCAGCGCCTCGATATGCGACTTGGCGCGGGCGATGTTCACGTCGGTCGGCGGCAGGGCGATCTTGATCACGATCTGGCTCACCCGCACGCGCAGCGGCCAATCGAAGAGAAAACGATGGCTCTCGTAGTAGCGCCGAACCGCCGCTTCGTCGACCTTGAGCTTTCCATCAGCGCGTAGCAGGCGCTCGAGGCCCGCCTCGAAGCGAATCTCGTCGAGCAGCCGCGCCTCGCTCATCTTGCGCAGGTTGAGATAGCGATGGAACCCGCGGACGCCTGGATAGCGCAGCCGAAACCAGGCGAATCGCGCTTCGATGCTCGAGGAGGGAATCGTCAACGCGCGCCGTTTGAGCTCGTTTTGCACCACGATCTGCCGCACGAGCCCGCGCGTCGTCATCTCGACGAGTTGTCGTCGCGTACTGCGACGGGCCAGCTTCTTCAGCGCTTTGCGACCCCCCCACCGCTTCAGCTCTTCTTCGAAGCGATCGCGGGTGATCGCCGTACCGTCGACGGTCGCGACGATCTCACGCTGTGGCCGCGGCGCCGCGACGACACCGCCGCCGAGCGACGACACGAGGCTCAGTATCACCACGCAAGAGCGCAAAGGGGCCGTTTTCACGCCCGTCCCACCTTGGTCTGCCAGTCGGCGCCGCCAACGAAGAGCTCGAGGCGATCGAAGAAGAGGAACGCCAGCGAGCGATGCAGACGGTCGAAACTCTCGCGCACATTCTTGTCGCGGAAGATCTTGTTCACCGTCACCATCGCGTCGATTCCGTCGCGCCCGTCGAGGTGTGAGCGGCATCCGTAGGTCGCCAGCAGGATCGCGTGCGACCAGGTCAAGAGCAGGCGCAGCATTCCCCGAGCGAGTCCCTGGACCAGCGTCTCGTGACGCGCCGCCTCCTTGCCGAACAGGAAATTGAGCAGACCATCGCGCAACACCTCGTCCACGCTACCATCTCGATTCGGGTACGCAGCGAAGCGAAAGTCAAAGAACAGACCGCTCAACGCCTTCTGAAAGTTGATCACGCGGTTGGCCGAGAAGCTGTCGTTGATCTCCTGGTAGGTCGCGTAGTCGCGCTGCGTCGTCTGGCTCAGCTCGCCATAGGTCCGCTGCGCCGCCGCCAGGACCGATTTCGGATCGTTCGAGTAATCGAGGAGATTCGGGATCTTGTCGCGCCAGCTACGCGCCTCGAGGTAGGCCGGCCGCTCGCCGATCGCCTCGACCACACGGCGCCGCGCCGCCTCGACGCGATCGCGGATCGCGATCAAGCGCTCACCGAGCGGCGTCGGTAGCTGCAACGTGGCGAGCAGCTCGCCCTCCAGCTCGAGGTAGTCGGCGTAGGCCAACGAGGCGTGCCCATCGATGTCGATCACCTGCGGCACGCTGTGCTTGGTGGCCCCCTGGTCGATCAGCTGCCAGAGCTCCGCCTCACGGTCGCTCTCGAGGGGCGCCGAGGCGTGCTTCGCCGCCAGATACTCGCGACACTCCATCTGGATCGAAACCGCGATCCCCTCGGGCGTCTCGCTGAAGACGAAGGGGAACTGTCGACAGATCAGGGGTTTGGCTTCATATCCCCGATGCCGGTGGACCGCGCAGAGACGGTCGGGCTGGAGGAACCGACAGTAGTTCGTCTCGGGATCACGCTGGATCACCGTCACGTCGCGCCCGTCGGCCAATGTGTAGGTCTTGAAGAGCTCGTCGTTGGAGGCGATCCAGGGCATCTCGGGCGTCCAGTCGACCGCGAGAATCCGTTTGCGCCGCGCCTCGGGGATCGGCCCGATGTCGGTGTGCCCACAGCACGATCCGCTGGCCTGACAGAGATGCCGCGCTTGCTCGTGGAACAACAGCCGCCTCGGCGCGGACGGGCGCTCGCTCTGGGTCTTGGCGATCGTCTGGTAGCGCGCGCTGCGGGCGTCGTCGTAGAGGTGGTAGCGGTGGAAGTAGACCAAGTAGTTGTAAAGCGTCAGCGGGGCGCCCGGCGAATCACCGACGACGGCGAGCAGCTCGTCGAGCGCGCGGCTCTGGTGTAGCTCCTGCACCAGCCTCGCTCCCACCTGATCGATGTAGAGCGTCTGCTCGAAGTCGGCATCGCGGAGCATCACCGGATTCTGCTCGGGGCCGGCGCCTCGATTATCGCTGAGCTCGAGATCGCGACGCAAGGCTGGAATGACGAATGAATGGGCCATCAAACGCTCGATTCGATCGGCTTGTGCGCTGTGGAACAAACGATCGCAGATATATCAGATCGACCCCAGCAAAACAAGGTCGTCGCGGTGGATCACCGACGGCGCGGGACAATATCCGAGAACCCCGTCGATCTCGTGGGTCCGTCGTCCGCAGACCTCGCGCAGCTCGACGGAGGAATACGAGACGAGGCCACGGGCGACCTCTTGCCCACTGGGCGCAATGATCGAAACCGCATCACCGACACGAAAATCGCCCTCGACCCGCACCACACCGACGGCGAGCAAGCTTTTTCCGCCATCACGCAGCGCCAAATAGGCTCCCTCGTCGACGTGAACCCGCCCGCGATGCTTCAGCGTGTAGGCGATCCAATGTTTCCGCGCGGCGAGAGGATCGACCGACGGTGGAAAGTAGGTCCCGAGCTCCTTTCCCGCGAAGAGCTGGCTGATGATCCCCGGCTGCTTACCGCCAGCGATCAGCGCGGGAATACCCCGCTGCGTCAGATCGCGGATCGCCGCGATTTTGGTGGCCATTCCCCCCGTGCCGATCCCGCTTCCCCGTCCACCCGCCGCCGCCATCAGCTCGTCGGTGATCGTCTCCACGCGGGCGACGCGCGTCGCCGTCGGATCGCGTTTCGGATCAGCGGTGTAGAGCGCGTCGATGTCGCTGAGCACGATCAACAGGTCTGCCTCGACGAGAGCGGCGCAGAGAGCCCCCAAGCGATCGTTGTCGCCGAACTTGATCTCTTCGACCGAGACGGTGTCGTTCTCATTGACGATCGGGATGATGTGCAGATCGAGGAGCGCCTGGATCGCGTGTTTCGCGTTCAGGTAGCGCTCACGATCGGCGAGATCGGCGTGGGTCAACAAGATCTGCGCCGAAACGATCCCCGCCTTGCGAAACAGCTCCGCGTAGGTTGCGATCAGCTGCCCCTGCCCGAGGGCGGCGACCGCCTGCTTCTGCGTCAGCGTCGCCGGAGCCTTCTCCATCCCGAGGATCTCCATCCCCGTCGCCACCGCGCCCGAGCTGACGAGGACGACCTCGATCCCACGCCGTTTCAGCTCGGAGAGCTGCTTGACCAGCGACTGCACGATCCGCCGATCGAGCCGCTGCCCCTCGTCGCAGAGGACAGCGCTACCGACCTTCACCACGACGCGACGAACGCTCTCGAAATATCCCCCGCTCATGCCTCAGCTCAACCGCCTGATCTTGGCGCCGAGCTCCTGCAGCTTCACCTCGACACGCTCGTAGCCGCGGTCGATCTGGCGGATGTTGTGGATCGTCGAGGTCCCGCTGGCGAACAGCGAGGCCATCAAGAGCGCCATCCCCGCGCGCACGTCGGGGGATTCGAGGGTCGTCCCGTAGAGCTTGGACGAGCCGACGACGACCACGCGATGGGGGTCGCAAAGGATGATCTGGGCGCCCATCTCGATCAGATTGTCGATGAAGAACATCCGCCCGTCGAACATCTTCTCGAAGAAGAGCACGGTGCCTTCGCACTGGGTGGCGATGGTGATCGCGATCGACATCAAGTCGGTGGGAAACTGGGGCCAAGGGCCGTCGTCGATCTTCGGGATCGCGCCGTGAAAGTCCTTCTGAATCTGCAGCTCTTGGCCCGCGGGCAGGTGCAACGAGTCCGGCCCGAGCTCGAAGCGCAGGCCGAGCTTCTCGTAGACCATCCGAATCATCCGCATGTCCTCGGGGCGAACGGGCGAGATCGTCAACGCCCCATGGGTGCACGCCGCCAACCCCAGATAGCTGCCGATCTCGAGATAGTCTGGACCGATCGTGTGCTCGCAGCCCGAGAGGCTCTCGACGCCTTCGATCGTGAGCGTATTCGAGCCGATCCCGCTGATCTTGGCACCCATCGAGTTCAACATCCGGCAGAGCCCCTGCACGTGGGGCTCGCAAGCGGCGTTTCGAATCGTCGTCGTCCCCGAAGCCAACACCGCCGCCATCACGATGTTCTCCGTCCCCGTCACGCTCTGTTCGTCGAGGAAGATGTCAGCGCC
>JAGQJP010000142.1 GCA_020430585.1 Myxococcales bacterium
CGCCAGATTCTGCACCGAGTACCCCGGATGAAACCAGATCCCCACGCTGCGAAAGAGGCGCAGTCGCGACTTGATCCGGTTGATGAACGATCGCAGCATCACGCCTCCATCCTCGTCTATCGCTTTACGGTGTTGCGCGCCGTTGGTCAAGTCGTCGATCGCGAAATCGAGCCCGTTTGCAATCAGTTGCTGCGTTTTCTCCGTCCCTGGCGTACAATGTGGCGGTTTTCGACGACGAAGGGTGGGCCATGATCCCGATTCGCCAGTTCGCCACCATCGCGCTGGGCGCGCTCGTCGCCGTCGCCACCCTCGCCTGCTCGGGGGCGGAGACTCGGCGGGACGGTCGCGTTCCCGGGTTGCGTTTTTCGGAGCGCGTGCCGACGCTGCGGGTCGTCGGGCGCACGTCGCTCGGCGCCTCGGCGCTCACGGTCGCGCTGAGTGATGACGGCCGCGTGGCCTACGTCGTGACCCACGACAGCCGTGGCGAGCTGTTCGTGATCGAGAAGGGGGCGATCAAGCGGCGGCTGCGGATCGCCCCGCGCCTCGGCGGCGTGACCCTCGGCGGCACGCGGATCTACGTGACCGCGGCCGAGCAGAACAAGCTGTACGTCATCGATCGCCAGCGCCTGGTGATTCTGCGCAGCCTGCCGACGGCCGGCTGGCCTCTGTCACCGACACTCTCGCCCGACGGACGATTGCTCGCGATCGGCTGCGCCAGAGGAAACAGCATCGCGGTCTACGACGTGGCGACGCTCACGCCGAGCGTCCTGCGCGTCGGCGGCCACCCCTTTCAGATGCAATTCTCCCGCGACAATCGGAGACTCTTCGTCACCAACTACCACGACCGCTCGATCTCGGTGGTCTCCGTCGATGGGCGGACGAGACCCGTCGCCCTCAAAGAGGAGAAACGCATTCGCGTCGGCAACGGACCGATCGGGATCGCCATCTCCCACGACGGCGCGCTGCTCTACATCGCGAACTACTCCGCGAACAACGTCAGCGTCCTCTCGATCGACGACTACGGCCTGATCGAGAATGTTCATCTCGATCAGCTGCGCTACCCGTATGGGATCCAGGCCGCGCCAGGCGGCGGTTTCTTCGTCAGCGGGAGCAAGACGGGCGAGATCGTCTGGTACGGCGCCCTCGGCGAGCAACGGATCTTCAAGATCGGTGCGGGGGTGACCAATTTCGTGCTGACGCGCAACGGTCGCGAGCTGTACGCCGCCGATTTCGGCGGTCACTCGCTGATCCGCGTCGACATCGAGTGGACATCGCGCTAATCCGGCGTAGAGAGGAGGGGACGAGACGATGATTCGAGTCGCGATCTGTGGCGCGTCGGGGTACGCGGGCATCGAGCTGATTCGCATTCTCGCCAGACATCCCGAGGTCGAGCTGGTCGCCTTGACCTCCTCCCGCTGGGAGGGGCGTTCGGCGCGGGACGCCGTTGGGGTCGGTGGCGCCGTCGGCCGTCTGCGCTTCCGCTCCAGCGTCGAGGCGACGCCAGACGCCGTCTTCCTGGCGACACCCGCCGAGTTCAGCCTGGAGGAAGCGCCGCGTTGGGTCGAGCGTGGGGCGCTGGCGATCGATCTCTCCGACGCCTTCCGCCATGACGACCGTGCGGTCTACGGGTTGACCGAGATCGCCCGAGAGCGGTTACGCGGCGCGCGCTTCATCGCCAACCCGGGTTGCTATCCCACGGCGTCGCAGCTGCCGCTGATCCCGCTGGTCGAGGCTGGGCTGCTCGGAGAGGGGCCGCTGATCCTCGACGCCAAGAGCGGAAGTAGCGGAGCCGGTCGACGTCTGGACGACAGCTTGCTCTTCAGCGAGTTGATGGACAATCACTATCCCTATCGCGTGGGCACGCATCGCCACGTTCCCGAGATCGAACGCGGGCTGGGGCGGGCGGTGGTCTTCACGCCGCACCTGCTGCCCACGCGGCGCGGTCTGTTGGTCTCGGCCTATGCGCCGCTGGCGACGGGGGCGAGCGCGGCGGCGTGCCACGCGCTCCTCGCCGAGCGCTATCGCGACGAGCCATTCGTGCAGCTTTTCGAATCCGGCGAGCGGGAGATCGGGATCGCCAGCGTGGTCGGCACGCCCCTGTGTCGGATCAGCGTCTCACCGATCGAAAAGTTGGGGATCGTTCAGATCTTTTCCGTGATCGACAACCTGCTGAAGGGGGCGGCGAGTCAGGCGGTACAGAACTTCAACGCAGCGCTTGGAATCGAGGAGACGACGGGGCTTTCATGAGCAGGAAAATCGAGGTCGCACAGGGGTTTCGCTTCGCAGGTGGACACGCAGGGATCAAGGTGCAGCGCAAAGACGTCGCGCTGATCGTCTCCGATCGCCCGGCGACGGTGGTCGGCGTCACCACACAGAACGAGATGCGCGCCGCGTGTGCCGAGCGCACGGCGACATTGCTTCCGATCCAAGATGGGCGAGCGGTGATCGTCAATTCTGGCAACGCGAACTGTTTGGCGGGGGCGAACGAAGCCCGGCACGACGAGCGGATGGCCGAGGCGGTTGCGCGGGCGCTCGGCGTCGACGCCCGGCAGGTCTTTACCGCGAGCACGGGGCCGATCGGTGTCGAGCTCCAAATCGAGCGGATCGAGGCGGTCGTCCCCGACCTCGTCGCCGATCTGGCGCCGAACAGCGATGACGCCGCCGAAGCGATCCTGACGACGGACAAGGTGGCCAAGCAGGCGTCGCGGCGGATCGAGCTCCCCGGGGGCGTCGTCACGTTGACGGCGATCGCCAAGGGATCGGGGATGATCCATCCGCAGATGGCGACGATGCTGGCCTACCTCTGCACCGACGCCGCGGGATCGGCCGACGCTCTGCAGCCGCTTCTGCTCCGCGCCGTCGAGGCGAGCTTCAATCAAGTCTCGGTGGATCGCGACACCTCGACGAACGACGCCGTGCTGCTCTTCGCCAATGGGGCGAGCGGCGTCGCCGTCGACGAGAGCTGCGAGCCCTTCGTCGAGGCGCTCTACAGCGTCTGCGAGGAGCTCGCCAAAGCGATCGCCGCCGATGGTGAGGGAGCGACGCGACTGATCAGCGTCGCCGTCGAGGGGACGGCGGACGACGCCGGCGCACGGCGGCTGGCGCGGGCCGTCGTCGAGTCGAACCTCTTCAAGTCCTCGGTCTTCGGCGACGCCAGCGGCTGGGGGCGCGCCCTGGCGTCGCTCGGCGCCTGCGCGAGCCGTCTGGGGCTGCGAATCGAACGCCACTTCCTCGATCTCTCGGTCAACGGTGTCGATGTCCTGCGCGAAGGGCGCCCGACCGCCGAGAATCCCGCGCTCGTCGGACCCGAGGCGACGTATCGCGTGCGCGTCGGCGACGGCGCAGGGATTGGGCGCGCCTGGGGGTGCGACCTGAGCTACGACTACGTCTCGATCAACGCCGTGACCAAGGCCGACCCCCTCGAGACGCACAGCCCGGGCCTCAAGCGGCGCCTGCTCGTCGAGGCGCTGAGCTACATCAAGCGCTTCCACAATCGCCTCGCGGTGATCAAGTACGGCGGCGCGGCGATGGTGCGCGAAGACTTGAAGGACGCCTTCGCCGAGGACTTGGTGCTCTTGAAGGCGGCGGGGCTGCTTCCCGTCGTCGTTCACGGCGGTGGGCCAGAGATCTCCGCGACCCTCGAGCGTCTCGGCGAGACGCCGCGATTCGTCGACGGGATCCGCGTGACCGACGCGGACAACATCAAGGTCGTCGAGATGGTGCTCTCGGGGCGCGTCAACACCGACGTGGTGACTCGAATCCACATCTTCGGCGGCCAGGCGATCGGGCTCTCGGGCAAGGACGGCGGCCTGTTGACCGCGCGCAGGATCGCCGTCGGCGGCAAAGACGTCGGGCTCGTCGGTGAGGTCACGGCGGTGCGCACCGAGATCCTGCAGATGCTGCTCGAGCGCGACTACATTCCCGTAATTTCGCCGATCGGTGTCGACGCCAAGGGGACGACCTACAACATCAACGCCGACACCGTGGCGGCCGAGGTCGCCGTCGCTCTCGGGGCGGAGAAGATCATCTTCCTCACCGACGTTCCGGGCGTGCTCGATGGCGACGCGCTGATCTCCGAGACGTCGCCAGTCGAGATGAAGCGGCTGATCGACAGCGGCGTGGTCCGCGGCGGCATGCTGCCAAAAGTGAACGCGCTGCTCGCCGCGGTGGCGCGTGGTGTGCGTTCGGCGCATATCATCGACGGGCGCGTGGCGCACAATCTGCTGGCCGAGCTCTTCACCGAGACGGGGGTTGGTACCTGGATTCGCGCGCGGGAGCTCTCCGAGGACGAGACGGCGGAATGGGGATGATGCGGGGCTAGTAGGCGATGCCCGAGAGGGGGCACTTGGCTTTGAAGGCCGCGATCTCGTCCTGGCTGCAGCCAGCATCGGGGCCAGGCATGCAATTGAGCCACTGGGGACACTCTTTGGGCTGCTCGCAGCCGCATCCGCAATCGTTGGCGAAGTAGCTCGCGCCGGGTGCACAGACGAACTTGATCACCTGGCACTGCTCGGGGCTGCCGCCGACGTATTGTCGATAGGGCTCGTTTTTCGGATCGCAGGCCGGAAGACAGAGCTTCTTGGTGCAGGCGACGAGGCCGTTGTCCGTGCAGCTACAGGTGTTGCAGCCGTCGCTCGCCTTCCAGCTGTCGCCCGAGTAGTAGATCGTCCCTTCGTAGTTGCAGACCGCGACGCACGCCATTTCGGTGCAGGCGATGTTCCCTTTTTCGTCGCAGACACAGGTGTTGCACCCGTCACTCGAGGGGAACTTGTCGCCGACGTTGTACGTCTTGCCGTCGTACGAGCAGACCGGATCGACGGGATCCTCGGGATAGAGACAGCCACTGAACACGAAGCTCGCGACGAGCGCGCCGACCAAGATCAATTTGAATGGGTTCATCACTCCTCCTCCACGTTCGTGACCGATCGGTGAAGCAAAGAGAGTGCCAGTCCTAACTAGCGGAAATCACGTGACCGGATCGCGGCGTGTGGGGAAAACTTCCCCATTCCTGTGACACGACGGTGCATCGATCGCGGAGATCGGCGCTGTTTCGGGCTCGCGATGGACGCAAGATGAGCGGAGAGCGTCAGCTCTCGCGAACGAGATCGAAGACGCGGTTCCAGTTGGCGCCGTCCAAGAGAAAATCGTAGTGGGTGTAGTCCGACAGCTCGATATTCTCGGCGCCCGCGAGGCGAGCGTTCGTCTGGGGCACGAGGATCAGATCGTTTCGGCTCCAGAGTGAAATCAGTCGCGGATAGCTCGGCGCTCCCGGCCACGGGGTCTGGGCGTCGAGCTTGGCGAAGATCGGTGCCTTGGGGTGAAGCTCCCGCGCGATGCGCAAGGGATAGATCTTGGCGAGCAAGGTCCCGCCGTGGGGCGTACCCATCGTCACAATGGTGTGAAGTCGCGTTCGCAGCTCGGCCCGCTCGCAGAGCGCCGCACGAACGACGAGACCGCCCAGGCTGTGGGCAACGACATCGAGCTGCTGTGCGGGTCCGAGGTGATTGACCGTGATGATCTGCTCGACGAACTCGATGAACTGTCGCGCCATTCCCTCGATTCCCGCTGATTCGTCGAATTGTATCGCGTAGTTGCGCCGTCGGCCCGCGGCGCGAAAAAAGAGTCGCATCGGAAGGAAGTTGCCCCGGCCTCCGTTCATCCCGTGAACGAAGAGCAGCGGTCGCTGCCCGTCATCTTCGATCCGCCGCACCGTGCGCCGATACGGGGCGAGCATCGTCAACCCGAGGATCGGCAATTGGGCGGCGTGGTGCAGCAAGTTGGGGAGCAACGCGCGGGTTTGCTCGACGTGTCGCTCGAGGTAGCGGACACGGTCCGCTCGCCGGTCTTGTACGAGGCGGAGCGCGAATCGGCTACGCTCCTCGATTCGGGTGATCCGCTGTCGAATCGCTTCGTCCATCGGTCGATCTCACGGCAGGGATTCGGCTCGGCGGGCGACTTGCCACGCCGATCGCATCACGTTCCGCGGGGACTAACGCAAATTTCGTACCATCCTACCGATTGTTTCACACAAGCGCAACCGCAGACCACCTCTGGCCCCGTCTCGCGCGGAGGGAGCGTCGCCGAGGGGCTGCTCAGCCAAAATCGAGGACGCCCTGGTCGAGGACCCGCCCCAGCGCGAGATCGAAGAGCAGCATCCTCCCGTCGCTATCGCCGATGAGCAGCCGCTGGAAGGCGATCCGCGCGCAGCAGCGGCTCCCGGGCGCGAGCTTCATCTCGACGCGTCGGCCGCCATGCTCGAGCTCGGCGACGATCAGCCGCTCGTCGCAGCGATAGCAGAGCCAGCGATCGATGTGCAGCACGGGAGCCAGCGCCGCCTCGTTTCCCGTCACCAGGACCCCCTCGCCTCCGCGAGCGCTGTCGAGGGTCAGCTCGAAGGTCGGATCACTTCCACGATAGACGGCCAGCCGCTGCTCCGGTCGACCGCTTTCGGCGTCGAGCTCGAGCTCGAGGCGCGCGAGCTGGCCGTCCGCGCGTAGGTGCAGGTCGCAGAGCACGGCTCGCCCCGGTCGTGGATCGGGGACCTCCTGTCGCCGCCGCAATACGAGCTCGGGCAACTCGTAGCGCCAGATCTCGTCGCGGCTTCCGCGATCGCCAGGCTCGAGGTGTCGCGTCAAGAGCGCGAGAGAGCGCGGTGTTCGCGCGAGGGCGAGGGCGCGCCCTGCGTCGAGGGCGACGTGCCAGATCGAATGAAATCGCTCGCTCTGCTGCATGTCGATTGCGTCGATCCCGTCTTTGGTGGCGACGAACCAGACACTGCCATCACAACTCGGCGCGAAGGCGTCGAGGGGCACGTCGTGCCAATGCCTCGCCCGCAGAGCATCGAGGTCGAGTCGCGCGACGCGCGTGAAGGCGCCTCGAGGAGCGAGGAGGAGCACCTCGGTTCCCGCGTCGTTCGGCACGAGGCGGTGCGCTGGCTGATCGATCTGAACCGTGCGTGGCGCACCAGGGCGTCGGTTGTCGCTCTCGGTCGCGGCGATCAGGCGGCATCCTGCTTCGCCGAGGGCGACGAGGCGGCGCCCATCGCCGAGGAGCAAGACATCGAAGATCGCCGTTCGGCCACTGCGGCTGTGGTCGATTTCGACCTCTACGCGACGTTTGGGCCAGGGAGCGGGGGCCTGGGGGAGGTCGGTGGGCTTGTCGGCGGCGAGGGCCTCGTCGCGACTGAGATTGATCAGTCGATCGACCTGCGCGCTGTTCGGCCCGATGCCGTGGCGCGCCCGGTCTCGCAGTCCCGCGCGAATCGCCTGGGAGAGGAGTCGTCGCAGCAGCTGCTGCGCCTGCGGCGACGGGCGTGGCGTACGGACGAGGAGCTCGGCGATCTCATCGAGCAGAGAGCGGCGAAGTGGCAAAGCGCTCGACGAGTGCGAGCGCAGCATCTCACCCACACGTCGCATCGAGTCGAGGCCCGCCTCCGGCTCGTAACAAAGAAGACGAAGCTCGGCGCGCAGTGGGTTGATTCCGCTTCCCGAACGGGCGAGATCCAGCCAACCGCGCGCCTGACGGCGGTGTTGCGGAAGCGGCCAGAGAACGTCGGCCGCCTCGGCGAAGTGGCCCGCGTTGGCGAGCGTGACGGCCCAGTGTTGGCGTAGGCGTGCGGCCTCCGCCGGGTGCGTCGGCTCGAGGCGGGCGAGAGCGTCAGCGAAGGCACCCGAGCGCCGGGCGATGGTCAGCGCGCGATCGACGTCGCCGGCGAGAAACCACTGGCGCACGACGAGGCTGCTCGGCAGCTCGTAGGATTCGGCCACCTGCGCGGCCAGCCGCAGCTGACCGTCGCGCTCGAGCAGCGAAATCCCCGTCTCGGCGTCGCCTAGCAGCTCGACAGCGACGAACACCGCTTCTGGCACGCGACCGCGGGCGACGAGCTCGTCGAAGCAGCGCAAATAGGCGCCACGAATCTCGAGATAGGCTTCGTCTCCCAGGGGAATCGAGCTGCCGCTCGTCCCACCGCTGACCCCGAGGCTCAGCGTGAGCTGTTGTCGCTTGCGCGGAAAGCCGATCGAGGGCGCGGGCAGAGACGCCGTGCCTCGCCTCGTCGAGCGCTGGGAGAAGGGGATCGCGTGGCGCAGGGCGTTGTCGAAATCTCCGGCTTCGAACATCGCCAACAACCGCGTCAGATAGCGGGATTGCCGTCGGCTCACCGCGCCTCCGAGGGGGCTCGAGAGCAGCGATCGCCAGAGCATGCGTCGCCACCAGAGCGTCAGCCGGCCCGGAGGCGCGTCGACGGCGCTGGCGACCGTATCGTCGTCGGCGCGCTGACCCCGCTGGCTCCGCTTGGACCAGCGCCAGAGGCGTCCACTACGTCGCTGAATCGTCTGCAGCCGCTCGCCGCCCTGTTCGCCCGAACCTGGATGGACGGCACCGCGGACGTCGGACCCGTCGCCGCGCAGCGTGTCGGCCCCCGCGCCGTCCAGACGCTGGGCGATTCGAGCGTTCTGCCCCACCTCGAGCTCTGGATTCGAATCGCTCGCGGGATCTTCGACATCGGCGATGCTCGAGCGGCGTCTCAGCCGATGCCAGAAGCTGGCGAGGGAGGCGACGATGCGCGTCAGCGGAGAGCCCTGGGTCTCGCCGCGCGCCTCGGCGGACGCCCCGTCTCGCGGCGCGCTCTCGAGGGCCGCCAACTCCGTCGCGGAACCGACGCCGAGCTCGGCCCGCAGGTCGACGGTCGGCGCCGAGAGCGCGTTCTCGATCCGCGGCGGGGCGCCGAGGGGAGAGCCGGGCGCGAGTTGCCAGCTCGACAGCTCGAGCAGCTCGCCCTCGTCGATCGCGACGCGATCGGCGGCGTCGAAACGGTGGATCGTGCCGCGGAAGAGGATCGCCACGCCGCCGATCGTGTCCGTGGCGCTGGCCGTGGCGGTCGGACCGTTCGACGGAAACGAGCGCAGGAGGGCGTCGTGCTCGACCAGCGCGAGGCCCGGCAGATCGTGTACGGCGGCGCGGCGGGGCCGGGCGAGTCGAAGCACGGTAAAGGCGCCGTAGCGGGAAAGCTCGCAACCCTCGTGCCAGAGCGAGAGCAAGCGCAGGCGCGCCGCGTCGCCGTACTCGTCGGGGATGGCGACCGCCGCGACCTCGACGTTTCCGCGCCAGGCGGCGTCCCGCACGCGCACGCTGGCTGATGCCGTGCCGCTCATGACGAGGCCTCGCGACCGGCGACGGCCCAGAGCTGATCGGCGACGACGCGCACGGGCGTGACGATGATCGGTTGGTCGACGGCGGCGTAGGCCAGCGAGACGCCATCCGCCGAGAGCGCGGCGCCGCTGATCGGCAAGTCGCAGCGAAGGATCGTCAGGCGAACGTCGGGAAAGCAGGCGATCAGCTGGGTTCGCGCCTCGTCCACGACGACGAGGCCCGGCGTCCGCGGCGAGGCGAGGAGGGGCCAGAAGAGGGCATCGTCGATCGCGGCGATGACGTCTTCGCCCGCGCGCAGCGTGAATTCGCCCTCGGCGTCACCGTATCCGCGGAAGCGATTGGGTTCGACCTCTACGACGGCCCAGGGCGCGGCGCCGCGGCGGCGTCGAGCGAACCATCCGCGTGTCGCGTGCGCTGTCGCTCGGGCAAGGGTGCGTCGCCGCTCGGGCTCGACGATCGCCCAGCGTCCGTCGCTCTCGGGCGGGTTGACCCGGACCAGTCGTACGAGGTCGCCGTTGTCGAAAACGAGATCCGTCGCTGGGTGCCGTAACAGACGCCCTTCGTCGAACTCGAGGGCTTCGTCACCCAAGCGGAAGGCGCACCGTAGGGGCTCGTCGTCTCGATTCGTCGCGTAGAGAGCGACCAATCTCCCACTCGGCGATTTGGCTGCACGCCCGATCACGCGCAAGCTCGGTTGAACGACACCACGCGCCGGGCAACGGCGTACTAGCAGGGCGTCGTGCCGATCGCGCAGCACGACGAGCAGCTCCTCGCCGTCGGCGCCGACGGCGAGGAGCTGCTCGTTGGTCGCCAGGTCGACGGTGCGCTGGAGCGTCGCGGGTCGGACCTCGTTCGATCGCTCGGCGCGGTAGAGCCTCAGTCGCCCGCCCCACTCGCGAGCGACCAGTCGCTCGCCGTCGCCGAGAAAGAGCAAGCCGCTCGTGCTGTCGAGGGGGCGGGACAGCCCCTCCAGGGGCGGCGCTCCGCGCTCCGAGACCCGCAACAACTGGGCACGCATGGCCTGGGGAGGCAGCGGAAGCACGACGGTCCGTTCGGCGCGGCCGACGCGGCGCAGGCGAACGATCAGGGACTCTTCGGCGAGCTCTTCGCTCTCGCTGACCGCGACGTGGGCGGTTTCGATCCGGCCGAAGGCGGGGTGTTGGTCCGAGACGACGACCACCTCGTGGCGCACGTCGCTGCGTTGGTCTACGAGCTCTTCGAGGCGGGCCGTCCAGCGCGCGAACTCCTCTGGGCCCGGCGCCGCAGCTGTGCGCGCGGCCAGCAGGCGCTTGCAGGCGGCGAGGCCGAACTCGGCGCGCAACCCGGGCGCTGGCTGTTGCAAGATCCCCCAGGCGAAGCCGATTCCCCGCTCGCTGGCGCGGCGGTGCAAGAGCAGCAGCAGCGCAAGGTGGGCCAGGCGCGGCGTTCCTAGCTGCGACGGTCCAGCATCGAAGAGCACCACGCTCTTCTGCGTCGGGTGCAGGTCCGTCGCCCGCGCGAGCTCGTGGTGTAGCTGCTCGCCCATCGAGGCACGTCGAATGAATTCGAGGGGGTGCCGATCGGCGAGGACCCACTCGCTCAGGAGCAGCCGCTCTGGCGTGCCGCGTCGCGAGATGCCATCGTATCCGTCGAGCTGGTCGCTCGGCCGTCGGTCGGCGGCGTCGAGTGATCCGAAGAGAGAGTCGAGTCGATCGAGCCAGTTGCCGAGAACGCTGGCGACTTCCCGTCCGAGGGGCAGCAACATCGATTGCCAGCGCTCGTGGAGGCGGGTCTGGGCGTGTCGCTCACTCATCGCGCCTCCGTCTCGAGCCAGCCTCGCTCGATCGCTACGGCGCAGCCCAAGGCGAGCACGCGTTCAGATTGGATGCAGAGCGCCAACGGGGGTAGCGACTGGGAGAAGCGGTGGATCAGGATCCGCTGAAGTAGAGCAACCGGGATGTTTGGGCGATGGGTCGTCGGCAGCAGCAGGGCCGACGCGTCGGGGTCTCGGCCGAGGTACTGGATTCCCTCGACCCAGGGCAGTCGCGGACGCTCGGCGATGACGCAGAGCCAGTCGTCACCTTGTGCGCCTGCGACGTGGGTCAGGGCCTCGTCGCCAAAGCGGGAGAGACGAGCCCGCAGTCGCGGCGTCACGTCGCCTTCGGCGAGCGCCGCCAGCGGGGCGAGCGGGTCCGGACGTGGCTTCCATTCGAGCACCAGGCGCGTCATCTCGGGTCCAGCCAACGGACGAGGTCACCGCGGAGCGAGGCGAGCCCCGTCGGCATCGCCTCTCGGGCGAAGCCGGCGTCGATCTCGCGCGCCAAGGCCTCGACCTGCGCCCGCCAGCCCTCGAACGCCTGGCCCGCGGGCTCGTTCGGTCGCCCGTCGAGGAGATCCGCCGCACGCTGCTCCAGGCGCGTCGCCCGCGCCTCGACGCTCGTCGCGATCTCACCGACGGCGGCGCCGAGCAGCGGGTTGGCGGCGTGATCGAGAAGATCGCCGAGCACGTCTCGCGCGAGCAGCTGTTGGTTGGCGTCGGGGATCGCATAGACCAGCGGCCACAGGTCGGATGCAGCCGCATGGGTGCGTCCCGCGAGGACAGCGGCGCCAGCGATCAACTTCTGCGCTTTGACGAGGCGACGGTCCGAGAGATAGATCCCCGCTTGGCGAAGCTGGCGCAGGGCGTGGGCGATCGCTCCGCGCACGGCCCCCAGCTCGAGCGCGGCGCACTGGGCGCTCAGCCGCTCGAGAATCTCGGGGCTCGCGACCGCGGGCTGCCGTCCACCGTTGTCGGAGAAGGCGTTCGTCCATCCAGCCGAGAGCAGCTCTTCGAGCAGGCTATCGGGTACGGGCTCGATGAAGACGTGAACCAGGAAGCGGTCGGCGAAGGCGGCGAGCACGTCGTCGCGCGGCAACGTGTTGCTCGCGGCGACGCAGAGTCGCAACGGGCACTCGATCAGCGTGTGGCCGCGGCGGAAGACGCGCTCGTTGAGAATCCCGAGGAGCGTGTTCAAGATCGCGCTCGAGCCGAAGAAGACCTCGTCGAGGAAGACGAAGTCCGCTTCGGGTAACATGTTCGCCGTGCGGGTCTCGACGACCCCGTCGGCGAGCCTCGCGATGTCGATCGCACCGAAGATTTCACTCGGTTCGGTGAAGCGGCTGAGGAGGTATTCGAAATAGCTTCCACCGAGAGCAGCTGCGACGCGCCGCACGACCTCACTCTTGGCGGTGCCCGGCGGGCCGATCACCAGCATGTGCTCTTTGGCGACGGCCGAGAGCACGGCGAGCTCGACGAGACCCCGTCGTTCGACGAGTCCGTTGGAAGCGCGATCGATCGCCTCTCGAATTCGCCCTGCATCGGTGGTGCTTGCGGGTGTCTCGCTCATCGTCGACGTCGGTGCTGCTACCGCTGTTGCTACAATGGAAAATCCCTCTCATCATAGCGCGATCCGGCCGCGAGCACCAGTCGCAACGCCGTCGATCGAGCGGAGGCTCAGCGAACGCGGACGAAACTGCGGTAGTGATCGGCGCTGTAGTACATCTCGCCGCCCCGCCCCGAGACGATCCGCCGGGCGCCTCGGCTCCGAGATCCCGGCGTCTTTACGGTGTATTCGCGGTAGTAGCCCCGCTGCTTGCGTGGGAGGCGCCCCTCGCGATTGGCGAAGGTGACGCCGTCACGGCGATAGGGGAAGGGCCCGCCTCGATCGATGCGGCGAATCGTCTCCTTCGCCTCGTCGGGGAGCCGAGCGTATTCGCGGCGCTGCGCGTCAGCGGGCGAGTCGGGACGAGCGAATCCGTAGTAGAGGCCAGCACCGATGGCGCCGAGGAGAACGAGTGCGACGAGGGCCCAGGAGAGGCCGCGTCTCATTGACGCGCCTCGACGGGCTTGGTCGCGGGATCGAGGCCGCGAATGCCGAGCGCCAGGTTGACCCCATAGTGCATCAAGGCCAAGACCATCGAGAGCGCCGCCCAATGGTCGACGGGAAACCAGCGCCCGGCGAGGCCGAAGATCGGGATGAGGGCGATCGCGTCCGTGACGCGGACCACATTGATCTCACGCGCGTGGTGGCGCAGCGTGATCGCCCGGCAGACGAAATTGGCGGCGTAGACGCTGACGGCGATCGATGGATAGAGCGGGTTCGCGCCGCGCAGCACGAAGAGCATGTAGGGCGCGGTGAGGGCGATGATCGGCAGGATCTCCCAGGGGAGGATCCGCGCCTTGGCGACGCGCCACACGGGCGGAATGATCGCCAGCGTATAGCCGAACAGCACGAAACACATGATCAGCGTGGCGACGTTGGTGAAGTCGTGGGGATTGAAGGACATCCATGGCGCGCTGCGCGAGAGGACGACCGTGGTCTGCATCAGGATCAGCAGCGTGATCCCTTCGGTTGCTCCCATCTCGGGAATGATCAACACCCCGCGCCGCGTCTGTTCCCAGAAGCTGACGATGAAGCCGATCGAGCCGAGCACGCAGAGCGCGACCATCCACCAGCCCGTGACGCGCAAGGTCAGCGCCGTACAGATCAGCACCGCCCCCGACGCGAGGCCGTCCAGGCCGTGGTCGAGAAACTCGCCCAGCGGGCTCGATTGACCCGTCCGGCGGGCATGGGGCCCGTCGAGGTTGTCCGCGGTCAGGTAGCCGAGAAGGAACAGGCTCGAAAAGGGAAAGAGCCAGTCGCTGGTCTGGGTCGCGGCGTAGGCCAGCAGAACGGCGATGCCGACCATCACTTGCCCGGTCACCGTGATCGCGTTCGGCGTGATCCGATCGGGGATGTGGGGCAGAATGCGGTCCCAGAGCAGCTTCTTGTAGAACCCGAGGAGCAGCTCCTGGTCGACGACTTTGTACTCACACGCTTTGCTCATTCACTCCCCCAACACTGAGCACGACGCTTCTTATACACGATTCGTCCACCAAACGGAAGAGGTCTGTGTGCAGTGGGTCGCATTTCCCGCGTTTGTATGGTAAACCGGCACTTTGGATCGGCGCAATCGGCGATGGTGGACGATGAACCCTCGAGAACGGCTGCAACAAGCCCAGAAGTGGCTGCAAGACGGCGCATCGGCGCGCAAAGCGGGCGACGAAACAGGGGCGCGCGAACGAATCTCTCGTGCGCTGAAGGCGTTCGAGGCTCTGGGCCACCCGCGCGGGATCGTCCTTTCGACCCACCACCTCGGGCTCACCGAGTATCAGTTCGGTCGGTTCGACGCGGCGATTCGCTGGTTCGAACG
>JAGQJP010000143.1 GCA_020430585.1 Myxococcales bacterium
CGCGTCGTCTCGATTGGCTAGGCCTCGACCGACCCGCTGGCGCGCTGCTCGGCGCCGTCGCCTGTGTCGCCGTCGGAGTCCTGACGCCGTCCCAGGCTCTCGCCGCGGTTCACGGACCGACGCTTCTGTTGCTCTTCGGCGTGATGGGGATGGGCGCCTTCCTCGCGATCGACGGCTTCTTCGACGCGATAGAGGGGCATCTGCTGCGCCTGGCTCGCACCCCCGCGCGCTTGTTGGCGTCGATCGTCTGGGGCGCTGGGGCGTTGAGCGCGGTAATCACGAACGATGCGGTCTGCCTCCTCGGCGCGCCGCTCGTCGTACGCCTGATCGAGAAGCATCGCCTGCCGCGGTTGCCCTTCTTGCTCGCCCTCGCGACGGGCTCCAATACGGGAAGCGTCGCCACGCTGGTCGGCAATCCGCAGAATATGCTGTGCGCCGCCCTCGGTTCGCTCGGCTTTCGAGAGCACCTATTGGTCGTCGCTCCGCTGGCGCTCCTCGCCCTCGCCGTCAATCACGCGATTCTCTATCTCGTCTTTCGTCGCGCGCTCGACGGGGGTGCGCTCGTCCCTCACGTCGCCGCCGCCCCACTGAAACCCCGAGTTCGCCTGACGCTGATCGCGATCGCCGCGACCCTCGTCGTTTACACCGTCGGCGCCGACCTCGCGTGGGCGGCGACGGGCGGATTCGTCGCGCTGATGGTCGTTCACCGACGCGACACCCGAGTGCTCTGGTCGCGCATCGATTGGTCGCTGCTGCTCTTCTTCAGCGGGCTCTTCGTCGTCGTCGAGGCGCTCAATCGAAGCGGCGCACCCGCCTGGGTCTTCGGGCATCTGCCGCTTTCGTCGACGGGCTCGGGGCTCGCGGGGGCGCTCGGCCTCTCGGGAATCTTCCTCGTCGCCTCGAACGTCGTCTCGAACGTACCCTTGATCCTGGTGATTCGCGATCAGGTCGCTTCTTTGCCCCACCCCGAGCTCGGTTGGGAGCTGCTCGCCGTCGTCTCGACCTTCGCCGGAAATTTGACGCTCCTCGGCTCGGTGGCGAATGTGATCGTCGCCGAGAGCGCGCGCGACATCGGAGGAATCGGTTTCGTCGAGTATCTGAAAGTCGGCGTGCCGCTGGCCCTCACCACATCATGTTTGGGCGCGATCTGGCTATTCGTATTCCTGGGCTAGTCAGGTTTCGTTGCAGCTGGCGATTCGTCTCGCGTGGCAGTCCAGGTTCGTGGCGGGTCACCCGCGTTCGCTGTCGAGGTGTGCCATCGCCATCGCGGGATAGCGCTCACCGGCCGCCGCGTCGGGAGGTACCGCCGCCTCGATCCGCGCCAGGTCGCTCTCGTCGAGCTTCAGCTCCAACGCCCCGAGGGCTTCACTGAGGCGATCGCGGCGCCGCGCCCCGACGAGCGGCACGATCTCCTCGCCGCGGGAGAGGGCCCAGGCGATCGCCACCTGGGCGACCGACGCGCCCTTGGCTTCGGCGACGGCGCGCAGCGCGTCGACGAGAGCGAGATTACGCTCGAGGTTCTCGCCCGAGAAGCGCGGGCTGTAGCGCCGATAGTCCGTCGGCGGGAGCGCCCGATCCTTCGACCAGTGACCGCTCAGCAGTCCGCGGCCGAGGACGCCGTACGCGGAGATCGAGATCCCCAGCTCGCGACAGGTCGGCAGGATGCTCGTCTCGATCCCCCGCGACATCAGGGAGTATTCGATCTGTAGGTCGGTGATCGGGTGCACGCCGTGGGCCCTGCGAATCGTCTCCGACCCCGCTTCGGACAAGCCGATGTGGCGCACGTAGCCGGCCTGGACGAGCTCGGCGATCGCGCCGACGGTCTCCTCGATCGGCACCTTCGGATCGACGCGCGCGAGGCGATAGATATCGATGTGGTCCGTGCCGAGGCGTCGCAACGAGTAGGTCGCGAAGTTCTTCACCGCCGCTTTGCGGCCATCGACGCCTGTCCATCCACCCGATGGGTCGCGCAGCGCGCCGAATTTGACGCTCAGCGTTACGTCGTCGCGCCGACGTCCCGTGAGGGCCCGTCGGATCAGCATCTCGTTGTGGCCCATGCCGTAAAAGTCGCCCGTGTCGAGCCAGTCGATTCCGGCGTCGAGGGCCGCGTGAATCGTCGCGATCGCCTCGGTTTCGTCGGCGGGCCCGTAGAGGTCGGACATTCCCATGCAGCCGAGCCCGACCGCCGAGACCTCGGGACCCGTCGATCCTAGTCGTCGTCGTTGCATATCGTCGCTCCGTCGAATCGTCTGAGGTTAGGACGCCCCCGCTCGGTCTAATCCGCGGCGAGGGGCGCGCCCCGTCAGAATACACGATCGACTCGATTGTTGCGAGTGGGGATCCCGTGCTATGGTAGCCCTCGGATCCGCGACGGAGTCGAGCGCTGCTGGGCGAGTCGGCTCTCGGCTGCGGAGAGAGAGAGGCGCCGTGACGATCGAACGACCGAGAGACAGCGTTGGACCCGAGATCGCTCGCTGGGTGCGCGGTGTCGTGACCCTGCCCGGAGTCGGGGTCGATTGGCGAGCGCTACCCCGCGGGTTGGGCCAGCCCGTGCTCGTCATCCCGGGCTTCATGACGGGGGATTGGTCGACCCTTTGTCTGCGCCGTTTTCTGCGCCTCCTCGACTATCGCGTCTACGGCTGGGGCCTGGGCCAGAACCACGGCGGCCTGCGAAAGCTGCTACCCGGGGTGATCGCGCGCATCGATGCGATTGCCGAGCGCCGGGGTGCCCCGCTGCTGTTGATCGGCTGGAGCCTCGGTGGTGTCCTCGCGCGCGAAGCGGCGCGGGCGCGTCCCGATCGGGTGACGCGGATCATCACGCTCGGCACGCCGATCATCGGCGGGCCGAAGTTCACGGCGGCTGCGGTGCAATACGAGCGCCGAGGGATCGACGTCGATCGACTCGCCGCCTCGGCTGCGAAACGCAACGCGGCGCCCCTACCCGTGCCCGTGACGGCGATCTACAGCAAGAACGATGGGGTCGTCGCCTGGCGGGCGTGCTTCGATCCGAACCCCGCCAACGTCGTCGAGTACGTCGAGGTCGACACGGGCCACGCCGAGATGGGGTTCAGCGCCGACGTCTATCGCATCCTCGCGTCCGAGTTGGCGAGGGCGTCGAATCAATCCCGCGGACGCGAGCGCTAGCGTCGCCCGGTCGCCAGACCGAACGCGAGCCGCCTCAGGCGCGCGGCGGGCGGAGCCGCGACGGAGGTTCGAGATGAGGTTGTGCCACTCTCTGTTGGTCGCGGTCGCGCTCTCGCTCGCCGTCGTCGGTGCGAGCGGTTGCGCCAGCGTGCGTGACACCTCGCTGCCCAAGGGCTTCAGCCTGAAGGGACAGAGCGTGCTCGTGCTCCCAGACGAAGAGCACGGAACCAACACGAGCGCGAGCGGGCCGCTCTATAGCGAGGGCGACCGCGCCAAGCTGGACAAGGCGCTCGGCGATCTCGACCTGAAGCGAATCGTTCGCGGCGTGCTGCCGATCGTCGTGCGGGGCATGCGCTCGACGGCCCTCGGCACCCAGCTGCGATTCCGGGGCAAGAAGGGGCGCTACGTCCTCTTCATCCATCTCGATCGCGTGAATTTGGTACAGGCTGTCGTCGGCGCCGATTGGTACCTCCGTGTCGACGTGGACGGTCGACTGTACGATCGGCGTGAAGCTAACGTCGTCTGGATGTTCCGCTACCGTGAGGTGCGCGGCAGCGAGCTAAACGGCCGTCGGCTGCCCAAGCTGCGCGCCGAGCACCTGGTCGCCAACGGCGCGCGCCAGATTCGACTCGCGTTGATCGATCATCTGCGTGTGGTGATTCGCCAGCGCGTTCTCGCCGATCTGCTGAGCAATATCGATGAGATCACGCCTCGCCCGAAAGGGAAGACGAAGTAGCCGTCCGCCGTCTGAAGGTCCCCGGTCCGACGCCGAAGCGCCGCTTGAAGGCGCGCGTGAAAGCAGGCAGCGACTGATACCCCACGCGCTCCGCCAGCTCGGCGACGGACGCGCGGCTTTCGACGAGCCAGCGGCGCGCCTTCTCCATGCGCCAGATCGTGAGATAGCCCATCGGCGCGATGCCGACGACCTCTTTGAAGCGCTCGGCGAAGCGCGAGCGGGAGAGGCCCACGTGTCGTGCGAGGACGTCGAGGGACCACTCCTCGGCGGGGCGTTGATGGATCGCCCGCAGCGATCGGGCGATCGCCTCGTCGACCAGGCCGCGCATCAGCCCGCTCGATCGCTCGCTGCGCGTCGCGTGCGCTCGCAGCACGTGAATGAAGACGATCTCCGAGAGTCGGTTGAGCATCGCTTGACGCCCTGGGCTCTCTCGCTGCGTTTCGGCGGCGAAGAGGCGAATCGCCTCCGAGAGCCAGGGCTCGGCGGGGATCTCGGCGGCTCGTAGAAAGAGCACGCTCGGTAGCTGCTCGAAGAAGGGGTGGTCCGCCCCCGATTCGAAGGCGACGTGCCCGCAGACCATCGTCGTCGTTTCGCCGTCCTCGCCCCCGACGTAGCGCAGCGGTCCGTGGCCGTCGAAGCCGACGAGCTCGAGGAAGCGCTCGATCGTCAGCTCGGCCGGGCCCGCCGTGTCACCCAGCGTGTGCGTCGCGCCGTGGGGCACGACCATCAGATCCCCCGCGCCGAGTGCGTATTCCGTCGGCTCTGTGTCGAGCTTCAGCACGCAACGACCCGAAAGGATCAGATGGAAACGCATGACCTGCGCCTCCCCCGGGATCTCCACGCGCCAAGGGGACGCCAGCTCGGCGCGGAAGTAGACGGCGCTGCGCATCTTCAGAACATCGAGAATATCGCTGAGCACGTCCATCGTCTCTCCCAGAGCGCGCCGCCGTTTGACGGTCATCTCCGTTCGCGGCGTGATCGCGGTTTCGCTCTCCACACGAGGGTAGCACACGTGGGCAAATGTTGCTGGTCGTCGTGCGTCATCGGACGAACGGATCAGCAATTGGGTTGATCGGGGCAAGACAGCGGACGCAAAAGGGCGTACGATCGAAATATCGACGGCGCGGGGAACATCTCGACGGCGCGGGGAACATCTCGACGGCGCAGGATCGGATCCCGCGCCTGGCGATCGCGACGCCGCGCGGCGCATGTCGAACCTCCGCCAACGCATCACACGAAGGAGAGCCGCATGACTTCGACCCACGACCAACCGAGTGGCCAAACCCGAGCTCGCACCCGCGAGACCACGATCGACGATCCCCAGGAGATGGGGCGTCTCGCCCGCGAGCTTCCGGGGATCGATTTTCTGCGTGCCGTGATCGAGCAGCAGTTTCGCGTCCCGATCGGAGCGACGCTCGACTTCCGTTTGAGCGAGGTCGAGCCCGGGCGTTGTCTCTTCATCGCCGAGCCGAGTGAGTTCATGTTCAACGCGATCGGGACGCTCCACGGCGGGTATTACGCCGCCGTGTTGGACGCGGCGCTGGGCGTGGCCGTGCACAGCGAGCTGCCTCAGGGCGTGGGCTACACGACGCTCGAGCTGAAGGTCAACATCGTCCGGCCGTACACGCTGGGGGCTGGGCCGCTGCGCGTCGAGGGCCGCGTGCTCCACAGCGGTCGGCGGACAGCGGTCTCCGAGGCCTCGGTCCTCGATCGCAACGGCAAGCTATACGCACACGCCACCTCGACGTGCCTGATCATCGGCCCCGTCTGACGACGACGGCGCCTTGACAGCGCAAAGAACGACACCATGTTGCTCGCTAACCCGTGGGTCGCGCGTCGCGTCGACGAGCTTCGACCCACGATCCCCTGGGCGCAGGAGCTGAGATGTCCGATCTGGCGAGACCGCTGCAACTTCCCTGTGGGCAAACGCTGAGCAACCGAATCGCGAAGGCGGCGATGAGCGAACGCCTCGCGGCACCCCACGGCGCGCCGTCGGAGTCGCTCGTGCGGCTCTATCGCCAATGGGGCGGCGGCGGAGCGGGTCTATTGCTGACGGGAAACGTGATGATCGATCGCACCGCGCTGGGCGAGGGCGGCAACGTGATCCTCGAGGACGAGTCGAATCTGGACGCCTTTCGCGCCTGGGCCCGAGCGTCGGGGCCGACGCCGCTCTGGATGCAGATCAATCACCCAGGCCGCCAGACTCCGCGCACCCTGACGCGGCGCCCCGTCGCGCCGTCGGCCGTGGCGATGCGCGGCACCGCGGGCACGTTCGCCAAGCCGCGGGCCCTCACCGAGCATGAGATCGAGGGGATCGTCTCGCGCTTCGGCGAAACCGCGCGCTTGGCCGAGCGAGCGGGCTTCGCTGGCGTGCAGATCCATGGCGCCCACGGATATTTGATCAGCCAGTTTCTCTCGCCGCTGACGAATCGACGTGATGACGACTGGGGCGGCTCTCGCGAGCGGCGTCGGCGCTTTCTCCACGAGGTCGTGCGCGCCGTTCGCGGCGCCGTGTCGCCGACCTTCGGCGTCAGCTTGAAGCTCAACTCCGCCGACTTTCAACGGGGCGGCTTCGACGAAGACGAATCGATGGAGGTCGTCGCCTCCCTCGAGGGGTTGGGGCTCGATCTACTCGAGATCTCGGGGGGAACGTACGAAGCGGCGGTGATGTTCGACGAGCCCGACCCGCGCGGCTCCTCGTCCGGGCGCGCGCAGAGGGCCAGCACGCAGGCCCGCGAGGCGTACTTTCTGCGCTACGCAACGAGTGTGCGCGGTCGCACGACGCTGCCGCTCATGGTGACGGGCGGATTCCGCAGCGTCGCGGTGATGGAGGGGGCGCTCTCGAGCGGGGCGCTCGATGTCGTCGGGATGGCGCGGCCCTTCGCCGTCGAGGCGGATATCCCGTCGCGCCTGCTCGTGGGCGGCCAGTTAGAGGCCCATCCCGTGCGGTTGGCGACGGGGTTCAAGACCCTCGACAGCATCATTCAGGGCGGCTGGCACCAGGCACAGATCGAACGCCTCGCGCGCGGGCTCGACGCCGATCCGAAACTCGGACGCTTTCGCGGATTCGTATCCTACTTCCTACCTCGGCGCCGGCGGGAGACCGCCCGACTCGACGCGGCAGCGTCGGAGCAACCGCCGCCCTCAGCGATGGGCCCCGACGCTCGCTCCTGATGCGATACGGCGTGCCAAACGCCAGGGCGCACCGAGAATCCAAAATCATCGCGTTTTGCACGCGAACCCGGGCCGATCCATTCTCGCGCGGCGCCGTGAAACGCGCTCGTGCTGTCGTAGGCATCGAGCGGAAGATTCGCGTCGGGGACGATCATCGCGCGGGCTCGTCGTCGAGTCCGGGCCGTAGCCCCATCGGGCGCGTGCCCCGCGACCAACGCCCGAAGAGATGATGTCATCGAGGCCGTCGCGCCTGCTCTATTGCTCGGTTCCCGCCGTGGCGACACGTCGCAACGCCCGGCGAAGGACTCGGCCGAGGGCCGCCGCATCCTCATCTGGCAGATCGTCGAGGAACAGGTGCTGCGCCCCGACGAGCGCTGCGTACTCGATCAGAGCCAATGTTTGCGCCAGCTCGGGTGGCACTTCCGGATAGAACGCCATCAAGTACTCGACACGTCGTCGATCGACGGCGTCGACGCGCAGGCGGACGTCGCGGTCTTGCCAGGCCCAGCCGCGAATCGCCCGTTCGTGGGCCCAGTTCGCCGCGGTCGCCAGCTGGTCGAGTCGCTTCGCACGGCGTCGGATGTCGGGCTCGCGATCCGCCTCGGCGATCACCGCTTCGGTCTGACGCTCCTCCCAGCGGTCGAGGAGCGCCGTGCGCAACCCCGCGGCGTCGCGGAAGTGGTGATAAAACGAGCCCTTGGTCTTCTGCAGCGCCGTGCAGAGGCGCTCGATCGTCAGCCCGCTCGGGCCGTCGTGCTCGAGGATGCGCATCGCCTCGTCGATCCAGCTATCGCGTGTGGCCCGCACCATCGCTCAAGCGATCCCCGCGCTGGCGACGAGCGCGGCGAGGAGGAGGCAGAGCGGCGAGTAGACCCAGCGGTTGAGCCGATCGTAGGGCAACCCGACGATCACCGGCCGAAACCGGCGCTCGAGATACCCCCCGAGCCCGCGCAAGCCGAGAACGGCGACCAGACCCCAGAGCGCCAACGGCAAGATCCAACGGGGGCCGGGCGCGCCGATCCAGCCGCGAGCCGCCAGAGGAAGAGTTGCGGCGATCAGCAGCAGAACCGCGACCGCCAGACATGCCATCGTCGACGGGACCGGCTTCTCGGGAGGCTCGCCGACGACCGTGACGACGAGACTGCGGGCGTCGTGCCCCGGCCAATACCCGCCGAAGGCCCAATAGACGTGCAAGGCTGCGATCGCGAGCAACGACGCAGCCGCGATCAACGCTGTGTAATCTCCGAGTTCCATCGTACACCTCCGGTCGCCCTTCGGCGATCGATCTCGATTCAATACCATACCGTATGGTTTGTCAACCTCCGGTCGCCTGGAAAAAGCGGTTGTCCCGTCGCCTGGATTGTTGCACGCTGCGTGGAGGAGGTCGGATCGGAGATGTCGAGACGGGAGTCGACGGCGCGCTATAGCATCAGCTGCGAGTGGGACGGCACGCCGTGCTCCGACCTTTCGCTCGAGCCGTATCGCCTCTCTGCGCGGCTCGAAGCGCCGTGGCTCGAGATCGAGCTCGACGCGCCGCTTCATGGCGACCCCGCCCCCGATTGTCCACCCGGGCGATGCGATGGGCTCTGGAATTTCGAGGTCGTCGAGCTCTTCGCGGCCACCGCCGACGGCCGCTATATCGAGATCGAGATCGGGCCCCACGGCCACTACCTCGTGCTGCTCTTCGCGGGCTATCGCCGACAGAGCGAGGTGGTCGACGAGTGTACGCTCGACGTTCGAGCGGTCGGTTCTCGCTGGTCCGCCACGTTCGCCCTCGCGAACGACCGCATCCCCGCTCCCCTCGAGCGGGCGAACGCCTTCGCGATCCACGGGGTCGGCGACGCGCGGCGCTACCTGGCAGCGCAGCCGCTGCCGACCGAGAGGCCCGATTTTCACCGCGTCGATCTCTTTGCGCCGCTGCGGGGGAGACTACGTTGACGGCGCGCTATCGACCTCGCGACGCAGCACGTCGATCGACCGTCTCGAGCTGCGAGCCGATCTCGATCGCCAGCGCGACGAATGCCGCTTCGGTCGGCGCGGGCTTGCGACCGAACCAATCGGGAATTCCCATGCTCACCTCGGTCAGGGGAAACACGCCTCGTCGTCGAAGCGGAGGTAGTAGACCAGCGAGCCCGCGAAGCCGGAGGTGACATTATCCGGGTCGTTCGAGGGGTATCCGATCACGAGTAGGTGGGTCAGCCCTTGGGCGTCTTTGACCGCGCGCAGGTGCTGGATCTGAATCCCAGCGGACCAGAGCGTCTGCTTGCGCGGTGCGTCACCGCTCGTCGGCGCGCGGAGCAGCGTCAGATTCGACGTGTCGACCAAGGTCCGCGGCTCTTCGGTCGGCGGTCCCTCGCAGATAGGCGGTGGACCCGTCGGATCGACCGGATCGCAGCCGACGAATCCCGAGATCACCTCATTGCGGTAGCGGCTGTTCTCGGTGGCGTAGATGAAGGTGTGGGCCGAGAGCCCCCGGGTCACCGTGAGGGGCTGTGCCAACTGTTTGAAGGGCTTCTCGCAGAACGAGCCGATCGTGAAGGGTTCGGGGGAGCAACTCGGTTCGGGATCGCCGCTCTCGATCGTCTCGTTCGACTCGCCACGCATCAACACCAACTCGGGCGTCGTCTGCCTCGAGCTGACGAGCAGCCAGTCGACGTTCGCGCCGTTCGCGTCCAGGAGCGCCGCCACCTCGGGATAGAGGTCGGCGCCGACGAGGGTCAGCTCCTGCGCTTCGTACCGGTAGAGGCCCGTCTCTCCACCGGCCTTCGGTGTGCCCGGGAAGAAGAGGGCGATCCGCTTGCCATCGGGAGAGGCGGCGAGTGTCCCGCTGAGCGTGCTCAGGTGCGCGGGAATCATAGCGAAATCACTCGACGGCGGGTCGCCCGCGTCGGTCTCGCCGAGTTGCGGCCCGACGTCGCTCGTGTAGAGGCCGACGTAGCGCTTTCCGCCGAGATAGAGCGCCGAGAGCAGGGTTCGGTGCTCCTCGGGCGGCGAGACCGTCGTCGGCAGCCACGACCCCTCTTCGAGGCGATAGAGCTGGGCCCAGAAGCCGCCCTGGTCGGTGAGGACCGTCAGCGTCCCGTCCTCTTCGGCGGTGAGCAGCATTCGGGTCATCGCAAAGACGTCGTCGAAGGTCGACCAACCGGTCTCCCCACGCCTGGCGAGATAGCCGTGGTAGCCGCCGACGTTGTGCGAGTAGGCGACCCAGACGGCGCCGCTCGCGTCGAGGACAATCCCGGCGGCGTAGGAGTATCCCGGCACCGCCGCAACGAGCTCCTTGGCGAGGAGACAGCCGCTGGGCAGCGTTGTTGGGCTCTCCTGGTGAATCGTGACATCGACGGCGCTCGACGTGTCGCTCGAGAGCCCGTCGAGGCCCGTCGAGACGTCCGCTCCGTTGTCGCTGTCAACGATGGTGACACCGTCGCCGCTCTGCGTGTCCTGGCTCTCGGTCGCCGAGGAGCCGCCGCAGCCGACGACCAGCCATACGGCGGCGATGATCGCGATCGATTTGCTCGTCATCTCACACCTCCATGGCGTCGATCGCGTGCAGGTTTCGTGCCCGCCCAGGGCAGGCCGCACGCCAACTTCTCGGCGACGCGCGCACCCGAGAGCGCCGCGCTCTCGAGCAGCGGGATTCCCGGAGCGGCATAGGCCCCGCAGAACCAGACGCGGCGCTCCGTTTCGTCGTGCAGCGTCGTCAGGCGCTCCAGAGCGTCCAGCGACGCCCCGTCGACGACCGGCCGCTCGAAGGTCGATTCAGAGAGCACCTGGCTCGCGTCGGGCTCGATCAGCGGATTCCAGGTCTGAAATAGCGTCGGCTCGCGCGCCAGGCTGCGGTGCACGGGGTTGAGCAGGATCGTCGCCATCGGTGCCCGGCTGCCGTCGCGCAAAAGGAAGTTGACGGGTGCCCACCAGGCTCGCTGACGCGGCGCGAGGCGCGGGTCGGTGTGGAGCAAGACCGTGCTCGACTCGTACCGAAAGGCGCTCAACATCTCGCGCTCGTTTGAGCTGGCATCCGCCAAGATCCTCAGCGAGTGGTTCGCCTGGGTCGCCAACACGACGTGGTCGAAGGTCCGAGCTTCGCCTCTGGCGTCGGTCAGCTCGACGCCTGTGTCGTTTCGCCGAATCTCGGCGACGGCGGTGCCACAGCGCACGTCTTCGGCATTCGCGGCGAGTCGCTCGACGATCCGTTGGGCGCCATCGCGCACCCGCCGCACGCCCGCGGTCAAGAGCCCGCTGCCGAGGTAGCCCAGGATCGTCCTCGCGGGATAGCGTCTGAGGCTCTCGTAGCTGCAGGTGCAGATCCCCGCATAGGCAGGCAGCAGAAACTGCTCCCAGAACGCCGTCGAGAGCCCGCGGGTGCGCAGGTATTGCTCCAGCGTCAGGTCTCGCAGCTCTTCGGCGGCGAGATCGCGCGACAAGCGGCCAAAGAAGCGGATCGCGTCCGCCCCGATCCGCCACGCCACCGGGTGGGTCAGCCCGGACCAGGTGAGAAACGGGATTCGATAGCGCTCGAAGCGGTAGTTGTCGTACTGGAAGAAGAGCTCGCCTGCGAGGCTCGAAAACGAGGCGCTGTAGTTGACCTCTTCGGTTTCGATCCCGAGGTGTGCGTAAAGGCGCGCCAGCAGCGGGTAGTACACGTCGAAGAAGACGCGCATCGGCACGTCGACGCGCGTCGTCGTCGCTCCCTGCACGACGGAGACGGCGTGGGCGTCCATCCCGAGCGTCGGCTGGAGCTCGTAGATCGTGACGCGGTGGCGCTGACCGAGCAGGAATGCACAGGTCAGCCCGGCGATTCCGCTGCCGACGACGGCGATCTCGTCACGGGGCTCCAGATCTCGGTGGGTCGGGGCCAGGGCGCTACCTCCTTTGGGCCGGACGCCCTACGATAGCGAGCGCCGTCGATCGCTGTCAATCGTCCCGTGCGCCGGCCTTGCCCAGTGTGGCGATCGCGCGATGCCGTTGACTCCGAGCGGCGAGCGAGCGAGTATCATCTGTGTGAGCTCCGGACGTCGCCGGCGCGAACGGGTGGCGTCGCGCCGCGTGGCCTCGACGCGGTCGAACCGCGCAAAGGAGAGAGACCCCGATGCGGATCATTATGCGAATCAACGTGTTCATCTGCGCCCTGACCGCCGTCTGCCTCGTGTCCCCGCACGCCGAAGCGAAAGCGCGGTACATGAGCCTCGCCGAGACCGTCGCACGCAGCGATCTCGTCGCCCTCGTCGACGTGCTGAAGGTGCAGCCCGTCGCTTCCCATCGCCCTCCGCTCGACACGTGGGGATATCGGCAGCGCGCCGAGCTCCGCGTCGTGCGTTCCTTCAAGCGCGCGCCGACGGTGCCAGCCGACGAGGCGACCCGTCCGCTCACGGTCTGGGCCGAGAAAGAGTTCATTTGCGCCCGAGCCAGCTTGAAGCCGGGGCGCTACGTCCTCTTCTTGCGCCGCGTGACCGACTCGGAGTACGTCGTCGTGAACCACGAATATGGTGCTCGCGCGGTGCTCAAGGGGATGCTCGACCTCTCGTTCTACGACCGGGGCGCGAAGCAGCGGCCGGTCACCGCCTTTCCGGCGATGCTGGCGAAGGCGCTACCCGACGGCCCCTCCGGGCCGATCGCCGTCAAGATCGCCAAGTCCGTAATCTGGGCCAACCAGTGGGTCCCGCAGCAGCCGATGCAGAAGCTCTACGTGTCGCTCAACAACAATGTTCGCAGCTGGCCCAATGGGCTGAGTTGGATGGTGCCGGCGCTCTTTTCGCCGACGCTGCTGTCGCGTCAGCGCTTCGAGCGCTTGACTCGCGCGCCCCACGGGACCTGGAAGATGGTCGGCGTCTGGCGCAAGGGCTCGTTCCTGTTGACGTCGATCGAGAAGATCTGAGCCGCCTCGGCGGCCTCCACGTTACGGTTTCGTCAGCAGCGCCGGCAACTTGGCGATCTCGAAGCGCGCCTTGCTCCGGGTGCTCGTCGCCCAGCGGCCCTTGACCGCGAGCCAATGCTCTCCGCAGATCGAGATCATGTAGCCCGCCTCCCGATGGCCCTTGCGCAGCACGAAGACCCACCGAGTGCCGATACCAAAACGGCGAACGTAGGGGCGACAGAGCATACCGTTGTCGCCGAAGATGCGGATCTGCCGACCGCTGTGCGCTCCCTTGAGCACACGCTCGACGCGGACGTCCATGTACAGCGGGATGCGTTGCGCCTTGTTCTGTTGATACCGTTCGACCCGTCCGACGATGACGAGCTCGCCGTAGCGGGCGACAGAGAGGAACGTTCGGCTCGTGTCACACTTACACGCGAGAGCGGCGGCGGAGATCGCGCTGATCGTGAACGAGGTCAGAGCGACCATGGTGATTCGTGAGAGATTGCGATGGGCGCTCATCGACACTCCTGACGGCACGTGGCCGCGGTCACTGGCAAAACGCATCGGGAAAGGCTGGTGGTGACGTCGGCGCGAGGCTGGTGTCCAGCGTGGCGCTGCCGCTCTTGGAGTCGAGACGATAGACCTTGGCTCCCGATCCGACGCCGATCTGCAGCTCCTCGAAGTTCGTGACGTAGAACCATCCGGTAAAGCTCTTTCCGTTCAGGGAGTTGTACTCCATGATCACCGTCCGGCGGCCGTCCGGGGCGACGCCGCAGGTGACGCAGTACGTGGCGAAGGGATCGTCCACCGTCGGCTGGTCCCAATCGAGCGCGTCGTCACTCGGCGGACGGATCAGCAGCGCCCCTTTCGGCGTCGGAGATTGCGTGACGATCGTCGTGTCGCTCGGAATGACGAGGACCAGCCGATCGGTGCCGTCGGTGTCCCAGAGCGCGTCGCCGGCGCCGCCGCTGCCGAAGAAATTGGCGCCGAGAAAGGCGATGCTCTCGCCCA
>JAGQJP010000144.1 GCA_020430585.1 Myxococcales bacterium
CCCTGTTGGTGGGTTTGGTGGCCGTGCGTCACGTCACAGGGGTCTTCGGCGACGTGAATGTGCACGCCGACCCCGAGTCTTCGCGCCGCGTCGCTCGCTGCGGCGAGCGTCTCCTCGCCGACGGTGAAGGCCGCGTGCAGCCCGTACGCAGCGCGCAGCCGGCGATGGCCCTCGGCGGTGATGCGTTCGATGAAGCGCTCGTTCTCCGCGCGCCCTCGCGCCGCGATCTCCAACCCATCACGGTCGGAGACCTCGTAGCAGAGAATTCCCCGCAGCCCGACCGCTTCGAAGGCGCGGGCGATCCAATCGAGCGAGCCGTCGACGGCGTTCGGGCTCGCGTGGTGATCGATCAGCGTCGTCACGCCCCAGCGCGCGGCATCGAGCACGCCGAGCAGCGCGCTGTAGTAAATGTCCTCGGCTTGGAGCGTGCGGTCGAGTCGCCACCAGAGTAGCTCGAGAATCTCGGGGAAGCTCTTCGGCGCCGGGCCGGGAATCGAGATCCCCCGGGCGAAGGCGCTGTAGAGATGGGTGTGGGCGTTGATCAGCCCAGGCATGATCACACCGTCAGGGTAGGCGATCTCCTTCGCCGAGGAGGCGGCGCGGATCGTCTCTCGCGGACCGACCGCGGCGATCTCGCGGTCGTGCACGAGGACGGCGCCGTCCTCGATCACGCCGAGCTCGTCGTCGTGTGTGATCACGAAGGGCGCGCTAATCACGAGATCGGACATCGCTTCACGCTCCTTTGAGAAAGTCTGGCCCGAAGTGTTCGGGCAAGAGGTCGAAGAGCTGATAGCGGGCCACCTCGCCCGTGGGCGAGGCGAGGACGACGAGCATGTCGCCGAACTCCGAGAGCGCCTGGCGGCACATCCCGCAGGGCGGCGTCGGGCGCGAGGTGTCGGTGACGACGACGACGGCGTCGAAGTGGCGCTCCCCCGACACCACGGCGTGCCCGATCGCGTTGCGTTCGGCGCAGCAGCCAACGGGGTAGCTCGCGTTCTCGACGTTGCAGCCGACGTAGTAGCGTCCACTCGCGCCGAGCAACGCGGCGCCGACGAGGAAATGCGAATATGGCGCATATGCGTTGCGTCGCGCGGCCTCGGCGGCCTCGATCAGCGGCTTCAAACGGGTAGCATCGAGGGTCGGCATCGGTTCTCCTACTCGTGGTTCGTGGTGGCGATGCGCAGCGGACGAGTACGCCGGATCATGCGCGAGAGCCCTGTTTGGCGACGAGCGCGACGAAGTGGCGCAGGAGCGAGATGAAGTCGTCCTTGACGCGTTCGGCCGTCTCTTTCACTTCGGAGTGATCGAGGGGCTGCTCGAGAATCCCCGCTGCCATGTTCGTGATGCACGAGACTCCGCAGACTTTTCGTTTCATGTGGTTGAGGGCGATCACCTCAGGAACCGTCGACATCCCGACCGCGTTGGCACCGATCGCGCGCAGCATCCGAATCTCGGCGGGCGTCTCGTAGGACGGGCCGCTCAAGCCCGCATAGACGCCTTGACGCACACTGAGGGACGCCGCGATCGCGGCGCTGCAGAGAAGCGCGCGCAACTGGGGATTGTAGGCGTGACTCATGTCGGGAAAGCGGACGCCGAGCTCGTCGATGTTCCCGCCGAGGAGCGGATGGCTGCCCATCAGGTTCAAGTGGTCGGTGATCACCATCAGATCGCCGGGGTGGAACGAGGTGTCGACGCCGCCCGCCGAGTTCGTGATGCAGAACTGTTCGACGCCCCAACGAGCGAGGGCGCGCACGGCGAAGACGCAGGTCGACATCGGGTGGCCCTCGTAGTAGTGAACGCGTCCACTCATGACCACGACCCGCAGCTCGCCGCAGTTGCCGATCACCAGCTCGCCAGCGTGTCCCGAGACCTTCGAGGTCGGAAAATGCGGCACCTGCGAGTAGTGGAGCCGCTTCGCTTCGGTCAGCTCGTCGGCGAATGCGCCGAGCCCCGAGCCCAGAACCAGCGCCAGGTGCGGCGCCTGCCCGGCGTGCTGCCGCAGATGGGCGACGGTTTCGTCGAGTTTGGAAAGGTAGCTGCTCATCTCAAGACTCATGTCAGCACTCCTGCCACGGTGGCGGTTAACAAGGCGGCCAATGTGCCGCCGATCATCGCTTTCATCCCGATTTGGGCGATATCGTGGCGTCGCGCGGGAGCGATGCTGCCGATACCGCCGATCTGGATCGCGATCGAGCTGAAATTGGCAAAGCCGCAGAGGGCGTAGGTGGCGATGACGAACGACCGCTTGTGAATATGCACGTCGGGGTGGTTGAGCATATTGATCATCGCGTTCTGCACGTTCTGGGCGTCTTGGACGAGGCGCCGCACGACCGAGTCGGCCAGCACGTGATTGGCAGAGCCGCCGTGGCGCAGGACGCCGACGACTTCCCGATAGATCGCCGCGTCGGACAGGTTACCTGCGAGCGTGCCGCGCAACGCCGAGTCGACGAGCCCTGGCGCTCCTTGGAGGTGCTGCACGACGGCCCGCGCGACGACGGGGTCCCAGAAGTGCTCGAAGGATCGCAGCGCTGCCGCGCCCTGTGGCAGCAGCTGTTGGAACGCCTTGAGCTTCTCGATCAATACCGCGTTGAGGTAGAAGTCGGGCTTCTTCAGCATCGAGGCGAGGACGGGCGTCATCACCTTCGGGTCGCTCATCGTGACGCCCAGAACTCTTTTCAGCAACACCGAGTGCTCGAGCGCGCTGGCCCAGAGGTCGGGGGTGTTGGCGACGGCGACCTTGGCGAAGAAGGTCTGCGCCAGAATCTGGGGGTCCTGCGCCAATCGGCGGAGATACTCGTTGTGGCTCCAGAAGGCCTCGTGCATCACGAGCTTTCCGAGCATCGCTTTGACGACCGTCGCGTCGCGGAAGAGCTGTCCGTGCTGGCTGACGATCTTGTCGAGGTAGCCGTAGTCGCTGAAGAAGGGGCCGATCGCTTGATAAGCCAGGACCTCGTTCAGTACGACCTTCGTCCCGAAGAGCTGGGCGATCTGGCGACAATCGTCGCTCGGCACGCCCATGATCCAGGCGACGCCCCAGAATCCCCAGCCGAAGAGCCATTCGAGCGAGAGCTGCGGCAGACCGACCAATCCGCCGATCTTGCCCATCAGCGCGTTGACGAGATAGACCAAGGCGATGAAGGCAAGGAGCATCGCACCAACGTTGACCGCGAGCCGCAGACCGTCGCCCGCCCCGCGGGTCGCCGCGTCGAGGATGTTCGCGTCAGGGCTCTTTACCAGCAGATCGACGCGTCCCGCGGTCTTCGGTTTCTCGGTCTCGGGAACCATCAACTTCGCGCAGACCACCGCAGCGGGAGCGCTCATCAACGACGCGGCGACGATGTGGCCCGCGTCGATTCCGAGCAAGACGTAGATCGCCATCACGCCGCCAGCGACTGTGGCGAAGCCGCCGACCATCAGCAGCATCAGCTCGGAGCGGGTCATCTCGCGGACGTAGGGGCCGATGATCAGCGGCGCTTCGGTCTGGCCGATGAAGATGTTCGCCGCCGTCGCCAGCGCCTCGGCGCCCGAGATCCCCATCAGACGCGTCATCACGCGAGCCAATCCCTTGACGATCCACTGGATCACGCCGAGGTGAAAGAGGACGCTGAAGAGGCTCGAGACGAAGATGATCGTCGGCAGCACCTGAAAGGCGAAGATCCAGCCCGAGCTCTTCGGGTCGACGAGCCGACCGAAGAGGAACTCCGATCCCTTGAGGGTGAAATCGAGGGTCGCGTTGACGACGCCCTTGATCTGATCGAAGAGCTTGACGCCCCAGGGCACCTTCAGAATGAAAAGAGCGAGGAGAAACTGCAGAGCGATGCCCCAGATCACGACGCGCCAGTTGATCGTCGACCAGCGTCGATTGAAGGCGAACGCCGCGAGGAGCAGCGCCAACATCCCGAAGATCGAGAGGATTTTTGCGCCGAACCCCTGACTGGGGGGCCGCGTCGTGTTGACGACGATCGGAATCGCCCGCGAGACGGTGGGGCTCGGTGTAGGGGCATCCGCTCGCGCCGCTGCGATGGGCGCGCAGATGACGAGCAGTGCGAGCAGCCCCAGGACAAACGCGTATCGACCGATCGGCTGGTACCGACGTCGAGGGTGGCTCACGCGATGACCTTGTGCACGAGGGGGGGCAGCTCTGGGGGCTCTTGCTGGATCGAGATCGCCTCGGCGAGAATCGCCACGCTCGCGTCGAGCTTGTGCGGGTCGTTGTAGTAGATCTCGACGAGAGGTTGGCCGCGCATCACGGGATCGCCGATCTTGGCGTCGACCATGAACCCGACGCCTGGGTCGATGTGGTCGTGCACGGTCGCGCGCCCGGCGCCGAGGATCATGCTCGCCCGACCGATCGCCCGCGTGTCGAACGAGCCGATGACCCCGTCCTCCGCGGCCTCGAGGACGGTGTGCAGGCGCGCGTGCGGCAAGAGCGCGCGGTCTTCGAGGCAGCGCGCGTCTCCGTCCTGGGCCTCGATGATCGCGCGGAACTTGTCGAGTGCGCTGCCGTCGTGTCGCGCCTTCTCGAGCATCGCCCGCCCCTCGGCGAGAGAGCTGGCGACGCCCCCGAGGACCAGCATCTGAGAGCCGAGGACGAGGGTGATCTCGACCAGGTCTTCCGGGCCGCCGCCTTGCAGAACGTCGATCGCTTCGGCGGCTTCGACGGCGTTGCCCACGGCGCGACCGAGTGGCTGACTCATGTCGCTCAGCACCGCGACGACGCGCCGATGCATCTCTTCGCCGATCGCCACCATCGTGCGGGCCAGGGTTTCGGCGTCGTCTAGGGTCTGCATGAACGCGCCGTTGCCGACCTTGACGTCGAGGACGAGGGCGTCGATTCCCTCGGCGAGCTTTTTGCTCATGATCGAGCTGGCGATCAGCGGGATCGACTCGACCGTCGCGGTCACGTCCCGCAGCGCATAGAGCCGCTTGTCGATCGGGACGATGTTCTCGGTCTGACCGATCAGCGCGCAGCCGATCGACTCGATCTGGCGAACGTAGCGCTCCGCATCGAGATTGACGTTGAAGCCAGGGATCGACTCGAGCTTGTCCAGCGTGCCGCCCGTGTGGCCCAGCCCGCGCCCGGAGATCATCGGCACGGCGACGCCGCAGGCGCAGACCAGCGGGGCGAGGCAGAGCGAGACCTTGTCTCCGACGCCTCCCGTGCTGTGTTTGTCCACCTTGCGTCCA
>JAGQJP010000145.1 GCA_020430585.1 Myxococcales bacterium
ACCACCTGAGGTGCCAAAATAGCCGCAGTGAACCGACACCCCAACGATTTTGGCACCCTGCCCCGCCCCAACAACCACCTGAGGTGCCAAAATAGCCGCAGTGAACCGACACCCCAACGATTTTGGCACCCATCGCCGAGAGGACAGCCGGAGTCACCACCACGACTTGCAGCCGCACCCGAAGATGACACCGACAGGCACAACAACACTCCACCCGCACCCGAAACAGCTCCAACGCCAAAGCGCCGCGCGCGTCTCGGGGCGCGTGGGCTCCACAAACGGCGAGCTCCCTCACGCGCTCGCGCGAAGCGCGTGAAGCGGAGGGCCAAGGCGAGATGGACGCAACGCGTCCGAAACGAGCCGACTCGCCGGAGGGGGAGCCCACACGCCCCGAGACGCCAACCCTGATGCGATGACCGGAGACGAGGTCGCCGAGACGGCGTCAGAGGCAGGCTAGCACTACTCGGGGAAATGGAGCTTCCCCGACGACTGCTAGTAGGACATCTGGTTTTGGACGCGGTACTGGGACTTGCGCATCGCTTTGCGCATGTGATTCCAGTTCGAAGAACCGATCCGCTGGGCATGCAGCTCGTAGCGCTTCTGTGCCTTCTTCAGGCGGCTCGAGTTGAGCTTCGAGGCCCATTTCTGGAGGTAGGTCGAGTTCTTCTCCAACAATCGCTTGGCGTCGGCGACGCGGCCGCGGTCGCGGAGCGTAACCGCCAGGCGCGACGTCTCATTCGCGATCGCCTCGGCGACGCGCACCATCACAGGCTTGTTGACACGGCGCTGGGGCTCTCGACGGTCGTTGGTTACATTGACGAACAGATCGCGCTTGATCGACAGCAGGCGGTTGCTCTTCATGTCGCGAAAGGCGACGTTGACGCTCGCGAAGCGCATCGGTCCGGGAGCGACGTTGCGACGCAGCTTGACCGCCAGGATCAGGAACTTCTCCTGCTTGCCGTAGACCTGGTTCAGGTGGAAGCGCACGCGCTGACCCTGGATCTGCGCTTCTCGGTCGACGACGCGAAGGGGCTGCAGCCAACTCGGGCACACGATCGTGACCGCCACATCCTGGGCGCTGACCGACAGCGCGTCACCGATCTCGGCGACGAAGATTCGTTCGAGGTCCGCGCCATTGCGCGCGTAGGCGTGGTTCCCATCGCTCGCCAGGGCGAGACGGCTCATCAGGTCTTCATTGTACCCAGCGCCGATCCCGATCGTCGTGATCGCGATCCCACGACTGCCCGCCCGAACTCCCAGAGCGGTGATCGCCGACGACGACGTCGGGCCGACGTTGGCGAGACCGTCACTCAAGAGCAGGATGCGATTGACATAGTGCGCCGAGCGGTTGCGCGAGACGAGCTCGATCCCGCGTTGCACGCCGCCGTAGAGCGCCGTCAAACCGCGCGGCGTGATCCGATCGATCGCCCGCCGAATGTGCTCTTTCTCGTTCATCCGCGTCGGCGGGACGAGGACCTCGATCGTCGAGTCGTAGGTCACCATCGAGAAGATGTCGCGCGAATCGAGCATCTCGACCAGCATTTTCGCCGCGCGCTTTGCCCGTTCGATCTTCTCCCCCGACATCGAGCCCGAGCGATCGAGGACGACCGTGATGTTGAGCGGCGCCCGATCTTTCTTGCCGAGATCCGTTCCGAGCAGCCCGACCTTGATGTAATACGTATCCCCCGGGCCCCCATACACAGTGTGGTGGCTCGATTGCAAGTCGAGCCGCAGATGATGCGCCGAGCCACTCGCGGCGAAGCCCGAAATGGCGGCGACGACGACCAGAATGCGGAAAACATTACGATATCCCTTCATGATTCCTCCTCGTGAACGGCATGCGATGCCGACGCCCGCGCGTCTGCCTTTCTTGAATCAGGCTAGCGCGCTTCGCCGTCGAAGAGGTCAGATCCGGGTCAGCGGTTTGTAAAAAGGTTGTCGTTGGCGATCGAGCGCGCCAACCCTGGGCGATTGGTGATCACTCCGTCGACGCCAAGGGCGAGGCAACGCCGGATCTGCTCGCTGGCATCGACGGTCCAGACGTTGACCTCGAGGCGGTCACGGTCATAGGCGGCGATGCGTCGCTCGTTGAGCGTCTGAAATTGCGGATGGATCGCCTCGATGGGCGCTCCGCGACGGTGCCAACCGTGGCGCCAAGGAAAATCCTGGGAGATGCCGAACAGCAGTGCCCGAGGAACCTCTGGACAGCGGGCGTGCAGGCGGCGCAGCGGCAGCGGATGAAAGCAGGAGAAGAGTGTCCTCTTGCCGACAGCGAGATCCCGCACGATCTGAACGACGGCCTGCTCGAGCCCGGTCTCGCGTCGGTGATAGAGCTTGAGCTCCACATTCACGCGTCGATCGGGCCCGACGATCTCGTAGACCTCTTCGAGGCGCAAAATTCGGCTTCCGTCGTTGAGCACGATCCGCCGCAGCGCGTCGAAAGTCGCGTCCTCGACCGTCGGCGACGCGCTCTGCGCCACCCGTTTGAGCGTATCGTCATGGCAGACCACGACCTCGCCACTGGCACAGCGCCGCACGTCGATCTCGACGCCGTCCGCCCCCTCCTCCACGGCGAGCGCGAGGGCGGCCTCGCTATTCTCGAGCGCGGCGTGAGATGCGCCGCGATGAGCCCAGATGAACATCGTCTGCTACTCCTTTGCGCGACCCACTCTCGAGCCGCCCAGCGCGACCGCGCCCTCGATCGGTTCTTCGGACGCGGATGCGCCGCCTCGCGCTCCGCAGTCGCTCATGCACGACGCGCGACGAGCCGCTGTGGACCACCGATACGCCGCAGCCATTGGCCAATCGCTTCCATCCCCTCCGCCAGCTCGATCATCGGCCGATAACCCAGCTCCCGCCGCGCTTTCTCGATCGAGTACGTCGCCCGACGCCCGACCCACCGGACGGCGGCACGGGAGAAGGGCGGCTTCTGTCCAACCAGCGGCAACGCGAGCTCTGCCGCGGCGGCGATCGCCAACGCCGCGCCCATCGGCACCGAGCGCTTGGGCGGTGCGAAGCCCCCTGCGGCGGCGAGAAGGGAAAGATAACTGCGAAACGTCGTCGGCGCGCCGTCGGTGATCGTGTAGACCTGACCCGAAGCCTCGGGACGCTCGAGGGCGAGGCCGATCCCGTCGACGAGGTTGTCGATATAGGTGTTGGCGATCAACCCCGCTCCCTCGTCGAAAAAAAGGAACAAGCCGTCCCGCAACATGATCAGCGGTCGGACCACCCAGGGGACACTCTCGGCTCCGTAGACGTCGCCCGGGCGAACGACCGCCACATCGAGACGTCCCGCGGCGTGGAACTGGCGCGCGATCGCCTCTGACTCGATCTTCGTGTCGGTGTACGGAGCGCCGCTTGGGCCGTAGGGCGCCTCTTCGGAGACGTCGAAGCCGGGATCGTCACCGCAGACCACGATGCTCGAGAGGTGCACGAAGCGCTTCACCCCCACCGACTCGGCGGCGCGCATCAGATTCAGCGTGCCCTCCACGTTGACGCGGCGAAACAGCGCGGGATCGCCAAAGTCGTCGACGATCGCCGCCGTGTGCACGACGGCATCGATCGGGGCGTGTCCCCGAACGAGGCGCGCCACAGCGCGGGCATCGCAGATATCGCACCGCACCGCGACGATCCCCTCGGTCGCCGCGCTCGGCGGGCGCAGATCGAGGGCGATCACGTCGACTCCCTGGCGCGCCAGGCGAGAGGCGACGGCCGCGCCGATGAAACCCGCTGCTCCCGTCACGACGACCCTCTTGATGCCGTTCATTTGCCCACCCAACTTCCGTTCACCGAGAGGCGAATGACGAAGGCGTCGGTATCCAGCCGTCCGCGGGCATTCAACGCGCCGCCGATCCAGAGCTGCCGGGAGGCGCCCTCGATCACGGCCCACGCCTCTCCGTTGGCTACGGCGAGTTGCTTCTGCCAGAGGACGCGCCCGTCCAAAATCGCGAGCTTCAGGATCCAGCCGCCTCGCGCCTCGATCGTCCCGACGACGCCGACCGAGTCGTCCGACAATGCGACGATCCGGTTGCCGTGCGCCTCGTTGCCCGCGCTGAAGCTCTGCTGCCAGATCAGCGCTCCGCTCGCCGAAAGGCGCAAGACCCAGATCTCTTTGCGCTTCGAGCCGGGCCGCTGGGTGTAGCCGACGACGGCGAAGGACCCATCTGCCAGCAGTGCCACGCCAGCCCCTTTGTTCTTCCAACCGGCGCCGAAGAACTTCTGCCAGCGCATCGCCCCCGTCGCCTCCAGGCGCATCACCCAGAGGTCTCGGTAGCGCGCCGTCCCCGTGCGTTGAAAGCCGACGACGACGAGATCGCGATCCGCCGTCTCGACGACATCGGCGAAGACCGTCGAGCCCTTGCCGCGAAAGGTCTTCTGAAACAGCTGGCGGCCGTTCGCATCGGTCTTGAAGAGCCACGCTGCGCTCTTCGAGCGGGTGTATCCGACAGCGACCACGCCGCCATCCTTCGCCTCGACGATCCGATGGACCCGACCGTTCTGCTCGCCCTCGTAGAGCCTCTCCCAGCGCAACTGCCCCTCGGAGCCCAAACGCAGGAGCCAGGCGCGCTCCTTCTGGTCGGAGGTCGAGGCGCGATATCCCGCCGCAAGGATGTCGCCGTTCTTTGCGATCGTCACGCTCGTCAGCTCGTCGTCTCGCCCCCCGCCGAAGGTGTGCTCCCAGAGCTTGGTTCCCTTGGCGTCGAAGGCGACGATCCAGCCGTCGTTTTGCCCCGCCCCGCGCGACGAGGTCGAGCCGACGGCGATCACCCGTCCCTTCGCGTCCCGCGCCAGATCGAAGATCCGATCCTCGCCCGTTCCGCCGAGTAGCACGGCGTGTCCGAGAAAACTGCCGCCAGGCGACGGAGCGAGAGGCCTCTCCGATCCCAGTTTCCGCGGTGGCGGCGGCGCATCGACGCCGATCTTGAGGTAGGGCCAACTGAACATGAACGCCCCAAATCCGACGGTGAAGGCCACGACGACGACGACCAACACGCGACCGCTGAAGCGACGCCCCGCCGCGGGGGCCACGCTCGCTTGGGCTATTGCCGAGCCCGTCGCCGCCCGAGAGCGATCGCTGGATTCGATCCCCGCCCCCTTCGACCCGGGATCCCGCGTCAGCGAAGGGACCGATGCGCTCGGTGCGGCGGTGGTATCCGCCCGCTGCAGCCCGGGTGAGGCCGTGCCAGGCTTGCGCGCCTCGACGGTGACCGGGCTCTTCGACGTCTCGGGCTCCGCCTGCCGTTCGCCAGGGCGCGAGGTGAGCTGTCCCGAATCGACCGCCGTGGCCTCGCTCGGATAGGGCTCGAGGGGCGCATTCCGGGCGGCCCACGCCGACAGCGCCGGCCGCAACCCCGCCATGAACGCCGCGCCATCGCCGTAGCGCTGCTGGCGATCGGCGCACAACGCCGTCGCGATGAAGCGCCTGGTGTCGTCGGGGATCAAGAGCTCGGCGAGGGCGCTGAGCGGATCGTAGGTCTGACTCAACTTCATCGCCAGGATCTGTTCCGTCGATGGAGCCGGAAAGGGCGAGCGACCCGTCAGGAGCAAGACGCAGATCACACCGAGGGCATAAAAGTCGGTCCAGGGGCCGACCGGCTCGTAGCTCAGCTGCTCGGGCGCCATGTAGGC
>JAGQJP010000146.1 GCA_020430585.1 Myxococcales bacterium
CGTCGCGACCTGCGGAGGTGGAAGCTCCGCTCGAGGCGTCGCCGCCGGCCCCGGCCGCAGAGGGCCCGCTCGAATCGTCGCCGCCGGCTCCAGAGGCGGACACCCCGCTCGAGGAGCCGCCGCCGTCGGTGCTGGATTTGGTCGCCTCGATCGCGGAGTCACCGCCGTCGGCCCCGTCACCACCCGCTGTCGCCGATCTCAAGCCGCCGCCGCCCCCGCCGGGAGCGATCGCCTCGGAGCGCGGTGACGCGGCGCATCGTTCGTCGACGCCGGCCAGTGGCCCGGTGACGCCGCCGCCTCCGCCATCCGCCGCCGTCGCCGGTCAGGACACGATCGCCACCGTCGCGACGTCGCCGCCCGCTCTGCCGCAACACGACGTTCGGCCGAGCGCCCCCAGCACGACCGACGAGACGCCGTCGCCGGCCCCAGAAGATGAAGAGAGCACCTCGGCCGCTGACGCGGAACAGCGGACGGCGCTGTGGAAACGCGTCGAGGAGTGCCAGCAAAGCGGGGATCTGTCCGGCGTGGTCGACGCCCTACAGCGACTGCTACCGCTGGTCTCTGATCCACAGAAGCGGTGGAAGATCCACGCCAACCTCGGAGACATCGCCCTCCACAAGATGGACGATACCCCAGCAGCGGCGCGTCACTTTCAGGATGCGTTGAAGATCAGGCCGCGCTCCAAGGCGACGCTGTTGTCACTGCTCGAGATCTACACCAAGACGCGGAACTTCCGTGGTGCCGTCGACGTGATGCGCCCGCTCTGCGACCTCGAGTCCGATCCGCGAAAGCTGGCGCTCTACTTCACGACGCTCGGAACGATCTACGTCGAAGAGCTCGGGCAGTGGGACGACGCGGTCATCGTCTACAATCGCGCCCTCGATCTGAACCCGACGACGCACAAGACCTTCGAGCGGATCGAGAAGATCCTCACGCGACGAAAAGCCTGGCTGCGGATGGAAGAGAACTACCGCGCCCATCTCGCTCGAATCGAGGGCGATGCGAGCCAAGAAGAGCTGCATCAACACATTCTCCGCGCGTTGGGCAAGCTCTACATGAACGAGCTGGAGCGTCTCGAAGAAGCGCTGGTGATCTATCAGCGTCTGCGCACCATGAGACCGGATGACAGCGGAATTCAGGAGACGATCTGCGAGATCTACGACGGGATGGCGGACTACAATCCCGGCGTCCTCGATCAGCTGATCACCGAGAACCGCCGCCTGCTGCAGATGCTACCCGGCAACGTCGCTGGCTACAAGACACTCGCCGACGCCTTCATTCGCAACGCGATGTACGATCAGGCGTTCTCCGTCTGCTCCGTGTTGGTCGCCAAGCGTTTCGCCGATTCGCAGGAAGAGGGGTTCTTCCTCAAGCACCGCGGCGGTGTGCCCCGTTTCGCCTCGGCTCTGCGGGGTTCGCAGTACGCGAGCTTTCTCTACCCCGAGCGGTTGCGTGGGGCGTTGACCCAGATCCTCGAGCTCGTCGCCAGCCAGCTACCGGATTCGATCTTTCCCGCGCCCCCGCGAAAGAAGGCGAAGCGCAAAAAGCGCGTCGAACGCGGCGACAACATGGTGATCGACATCGCGATGCGCACCGTGCTCTCGAACTTCGACGTCGATCTCCCCGAGCTCTACATCGACGAGGATGTCGGCTCGCTGGTTGCCCTGCCGACCCGGCCTCCCTGCCTCCTGATCAGCCCCGAATGGCTGATCGACCGCCCCTTGCCCCAGCTCGCGTTCGCCCTGGGCATTCAAGCGGTCCACTTTCTTCCGCAATTCTCGTTGGTTCCGATGGGGGTTGCCCAGGTTCGGGACATCGTCCACGCCGTGATCCGAGCCTGCGCACCGAGCGTGCCCGTCGATACGACCGACGAGATCGAGTCTCTCCGCGAGATCTTCGCCAACATGCCCGAGCACAAGCTATTGTGGAGCTACACGCAGACGCTGCTCTCGGCAGGGCGCGAGCTCGAGATCGAGGAGTGGTTCAACGACGTCGAGCGCTTGGCCTATCGCGTCGGACTGCTGCTCTGCAACGATTTCGAAGCGGCGATGACGACGATCCACGAGGCCCACTTCGAACGGCGCCTCCCGCCACAAGAGCTCGAAGAAGAGCTCAGCCTGTTCGCCATCTCGGACGCCTACGCCAAGCTGCGCCGGGAGCTCGGCGTCGCGATCTGAGGCGCTGCTGCGACGTCACCTCATTCGCACCAGCTACTTGTTGCCGAGCCGATGTCCGCCGGAGAGGAGATCGGCGAAGGGGTCGGTCGCGCCCAGCGGCGGGTAGCGTCGATACATCCGTACGCCCTTGAGCTCGAGGTTGTAGAACAGGATCCGATGGCTCGTCGCCAGCGTGACGCCGGTCTCTGTCGTGACGTAGTCTTCGAAGATCACCGGCAGACCCTTCACGAAGATGATCTGGACCCACATCGTCATCTTGCGCACGCGGTATCGCTCGTCGACCTTGAAGAGGTAGGTATCCCCCGGGGTCACGCCGCCCGATTCGAAGCGCACCAGGAGCTCGTTCGGTGAAACGAGATAGCGCCGCGCCGATTTCTGGTCGATGTGGAACACGGGGTTGAGCCAGAAGGTATCGTTGATGAAATAGGCGTAGGCCGTCTTGGCCAGCGTCTCGAGCTCGCGAGGCCCGACGACGCGTCGTGACCCCGTCCAGGCCACGACGCGCGACCGGTTGGTGGCGATCTGGACGCGGAGGCGAGCGCCCTTCGCCTTGAAGCGCACCTCGGCGAGCCCGCGGCGGCGGTCCCAGACGATCTGGTGACGCCCGTCGAAATCGAATTCGACGGCAGCGGTTCGCTCGAAGAACGCCGCGTTGTTCGTCGCCGCCTTCATCCGCGCGAGGAGTCGCTCGGCCCCGGGCCCCTCGACACCCTTCGGGATCAGACTGCAATTGGTGATGTAGACGACGACCAGCGCGCCGACGAGTCCGACGGTGTACAAGAGCCACCAACGACGTCGGGAGCGCCGTTTCCCTTCGCTCATTCGGCTTCGAGATCGAGGGAGATCGGAATCGGTGGGGGAACGCGATCGATGACCTTCAGCACCTTGACGTGATAGGCGATATCGCGCGTCGCCAAGGGGTGCATGAAGCGGACCTCGATCGCGTCGTCGACGAGCTTCTCGACGCGAAAATGGATCGGCTGCCCGCTCGGGTCTTTGGCCTCGAACATCTGGCCGACTTCGAGCTTACCGGGGAGCTCGTTGCGGCGCAGGCGTTTGGTAGGCAGATTCTCGACGGCACCGAAGGCATCCTTCGCCGGAATCACACCCTCCTTCTCGTCACCAGCCGAAAGGCCCATGATCGCTTCTTCGAAGCCACGCAGCATCTGTCCTGTGCCCTGGACGTATTCGATCACCTTCTTTTCGATCTCTTGACCATTGTCCGCGAGCGAGAGCTTTACAGCCACCGTGACACGTTTGCCGTTGATGATTTGCACGTCATCCTCCCTGCGTTTCCCCTCTACATTAGCCAAATCCGCCCCGGGATGGAACCAAAATCGAACTTTGCGCTTGTCCTCGTGCGAGATCCCTCCGATGATGCGGAGTATGAAGAGCACCAGCGAGCAGAGGAGCACGGCGGCGAACCGGTTCTACGAGCCTCTCGCCTCCTCCTCGACGATGTCCCGCCGCGTCGGCTGGGAGTCCGATGCCGCGCACCGCTTCCGTCTGCGCCACCATCTCGCGTTGATCGGCCCGCTGGCCGACGTTGCCTCGATTCTCGACGCCGGATGTGGCGAAGGGGCGCTGCTCGAGGAGGCATTGCGTGCAGGCTTTCGCGGTCGCTATCGCGGAGAGGATATCCTGCCATCGATGATCGAGGCGGCACAGCGCCGCTTCGCGAGCGCCGCGGGGGAGGGCGAGGGCGCGGCCAGCATCGAGTGGGTCTCGTGGGATTCCCTCGTCGGCGGGCCACGAGCCGAAGCGGTGATCTGCTGTGGCGCGCTGAACCATCGAGTCGGCGACGACCCGACGTCGGAGGTGATCGCGGCGATCGACGCCCTGTGGGCCCGGGCGGAACGAGTCGCGGTGATCGACTTTGCCGTCCGCTCGCGTCACCATGACGCGGCGCTTCTGGCGCTAGCGGATCTCGAGCCCGTCTGGCGTCACGTTCGCTCGCTCTCACCGGTCAACACGGTGATGGAGACGACGATTCCCGGCGAAGCGGTCTGCGTGCTGCAGCGCGATCGCGGCCCGATCCTGCGGCGGCATCTGAGCGAGCCAGAGCTCACCTGTGACAGAGCAGAGATTCTCCTCGCCGCGAAAGAGAGCTATGCCGTGCTCCGCGAGCTCGGCGATCTCGCAACCCCCCGCGCCGAGCTGCTTCGTGGCCTCGCCGGGCTGCAGATCGGTGGTTGGCGCCAATCCGAGGTGTCCCTCAAGAAGCTGGTCGGCGATCCCGAGGTCGGCGAACGCGCTCGTCTGACCCTGGCGGCGCTCTATCGCGCTCTCAAACGGACAGTCGAAGCCGAAGCGCTGCTCGGCTTACTCGTTCGCGATGGGAACGACGAGGCGCGCCTGCTGCTCGGCATGGTACGGCTCGACCAGGGGCGTCGGGACGAGGCGCGCACCTTGATGGAATCGATCGTCGACCCTTGGATCGCTCGCGAGGCTCAACGCCTACTCTCCGAGTGATGCAGCGAGACATAGCGCAAGAACTGCAACGTTTTGAGGGCGTCGTACCAACGATCGAACTGCTCGGCGAAGCGTCGCGGCTCGGCGGCCGAGCGTCTGAGCTTCTCCCACCGCCGCAAGAGACCTTGCCGCTCGAGCAGAGCGGGCAGCATCGGGTTCAAACGCCCGATCACTCGACGCAGCTCCTGACCGTCGTGGTCGAAGGCGCCTCGGGCGAGGCGGCGAAATGCCGCGAAGAGCTCGAAGGCGGGTTCGTCGTAGAACAGTTGGCTCGGATCGACGCCGTTCTGTGCCGCCTCGAGACGTCGGCCGGTGCCGAAGGGGACGCGCTTCGAGAGCCGCGCCGCGGGTTCGACGCAGAGCTCGTCGAGGGTGACTACACCACACGATTTGGCGAGCTTCTGCAGGAAGTAGAAGTCCTCGCCCGCCGCCCGCACGGGAACGCCGCGCACGTCGAGATAGGCGGCGACGTTGCTCGCCATCGCCGAGCCGAGGGCGACGTAACCGTAGGGCGAACCGATCGCCGCGAGTCGAGCTGCCGTCGTCTTGAGGAAGCGCTCGTAGGTGCGTACCGCCTCGCCGAGCCGCGGGTCGACAACTCGGTGCCGGAAGTCGAGAACCGCCGCGCGTGGTTCGGCGGCCGACAGCCGCTCGACGAGGCGACTGAGGTATTCGCGAGGTACCCGGGTGTCGGCGTCGAGATGGGCCAGGACCGTGCGCGGTGCGCAATACGGCAGCAGCAGATCGGCGCCGATTCGGCGGGCGAGCCCAACGCCCTCGTCGACGCCGTCGAAGGCGAGGCCCTCGCTCGCCGCGTCGACGAGGCCGAGCCACGGAGCGCGCCAGCGTTCTCCGAGCACGCGAAGCGCCGCACGATTGCTGGCTTTCGCTGCCTCGGGGCTCTCTCGATGCTCGTTGACCACCAGCACGACGTGTCCCCGCCCCGCGAAGACCTCGATGCTCGACTCGAGCGCGGCCAGCGTCTCGTCGAGCTGATCCACTTCGTCGTACACCGGGACCACGACGGCGATGTCGACGGGCTCGCTCGGCGGGCTCTGCAATCGCCAGCGATCGCCGCGCCCGTAGCGCTCGAGGTATCGTGCTCGGCGAGCAGAGAAGCGTCGATTCACGGCGTCTTCCTTCGGTTGTCGCCTCGCTTCGAGTGTAGTACGCTGACCGGAGAAATCAACCGGAGGGCGACGTGATCGCCGATTCTCGATCCGACGCCCGCGCCCTCGTCCTCAGCGGCGGCGGGGTCCGCGGCGCCTACCAGGTCGGCGTCTTGCGCTACTGGCTCGGCGAGGAGCGGACGCGCTACGGCCTATTGGCCGGCACCAGCGTCGGCGCGCTCAACGCCGCTTTCCTCGCCCAGTACCCGCTAGGTGAGGAAACGCGGGCGATCGCCGATCTCGAGGCGCTCTGGCGCTCGCTCCGCCCCAACATGATCGCCCGTCGCTGGTTTCCCTTCGGGCGCCTCCACGGATTCTGGCGCCCGGCGATCTTCGACAGCCGACCATTGCAACGGCTGATCGGTCGAACGATCGACGCCGAGCGGATCCGCCGCTCGGGGCGTCGGCTAGTCGTCGGCGCGGTTTCGCTCGAGAGCGGGCTCTACCGCACGTTCGACGAGAGCGATCCGAATATCGTCGCCGCCGTCGCCGCCTCCAGCGCGTTTCCCGGTTACTTTCTGCCGATCGAGATCGACGGAGAGCGGTACACCGACGGCGGTGTGCGGGAAGAGACCCCCGTCGCCGCGGTGATACAGGCGGGAGCGCCGATCGTCGACGTCGTGATGACCGCGCCCGGCGGCGTATCGGCGCCGCTCGAACGGCGGCCGAACGCGATTGCGGTGGCGCGCCAGGCGATCGACGCGATGTTGGAGGAGGTGATCGATACCGACATCGCCGTCGCCGAGCTCTTCGAGCGGTTGCGCGGTCTCGAGGATCCGACGCATCCGCCCGCCGAGCTTCGTCTCGTGCGACCCAAGAGCCCGGTGCGCGACGACGTCTTGACCTTCGAACCCGCGACCGTCGATCGCTTGATCCGAGTCGGCTATCTCGATGTCTGCCGCGTCTGCCGCGCCTTCGACTCCCCCGAGTCAGAACGCTCTTTACAAAATCCCGCCGACGACGGTAGCATCTGAGTCTCGAACGAACCAACGCAATCGTAACCGCAGCCACCAAGGGGGTATGCAGATGACGCAATCAGGGCGTTTTGTATGGGCCGAGCTCTTTACGACCAAGAAAGAAGCCGCTCTCGAATTCTACGGAGAGCTGTTGGGCTGGTCGATCAAAGAGATGCCGATGGGCGATTTCAACTACACGATGTTTTCCGCCGGTGACACAGGCGTCGGCGGTGTCGGTGGCGCAGACGTCAACGAGAGCCAGTGGCTTCTCTATCTCACCGTCGACGACGTCGATGCCAAGACCAAACAGGCGCTCAGCGCCGGAGCGCAGCCGTACATGCCGCCGACCGACATCCCGACCGTCGGCCGCTTCAGCGTGATCATCGATCCCCAGGGCGCAGCGGTGGCGCTCTTCAAGCCGGCAAGCGACATGCCCGAGAGCGCGATGCCGAAGCTCGGTGAGTTCTGTTGGCACGAGCTGATGGTCCCCGATGCCCAGAAGGCGTGTGACTTTTACGGCCCCCTCGTCGGTTGGACGACGAACGCCGTCCCGATGGGCCCGATGACCTACTACTTGCAGCTCAGCGGTGAGAAGCAGCGCGCCGGCGTGATGCAGACCCCCGCCGAGATGGAAGTGCCGCCCTATTGGATGCCCTACGTGCTCGTCGAGAACGTCGACAAGACGGCGCAGCACGCCGAGAAGCTCGGTGGTCAGATCCTGATCCCCGCCACGGACATTCCCAACATTGGCCGTTTCGTCGTCGTGATGGCGCCGGACGGTTCGGTGCTCGCCCCCTTCCAAGGCGCGTAACGAGCTCACTGGCGCGTTCTCTTTCCCGTCGCGCCATCGTCCCCGCCCGAGACGATTCTCCGAATCGCTAGCCGATCAGCGGTGCAGCTTCTTGTACTTGATGCGGTGCGGGCGCTCCGCCTCGTCGCCGAGCCGTCGTTTGCGGTCTTGCTCGTAGTCCTGGTAGTTGCCTTCGACCCACTCGACGCGGCTGTCGCCCTCGAAGGCGAGGATGTGGGTCGCGATGCGGTCGAGAAACCAGCGGTCGTGGCTGATCACCAACACGCAGCCGGCGAAGTCGAGGATCGCGTCCTCGAGCGCCCGCAGCGTGTCGACGTCGAGGTCGTTCGTCGGCTCGTCGAGGAGCAGCACGTTCCCGCCGGATTTGATCATCTTCGCCAAGTGAACCCGGTTGCGCTCGCCGCCCGAGAGGTGTTGCACGAGCTTTTGCTGGTCGCCCTTGCGGAAGGCGAAGCGCGAGACGTAGGCCCGAGCGTTCATCCGGACCTTGCCCAGCTCGATCTCGTCGGCGCCGCCCGAGATTTCGTCGAAGACGGTCTTGTCGCCGTCGAGCGCGTCGCGGCTCTGATCGACGTAGGCCAGCTTCACGCTCTCGCCGAGGGCGATCGTGCCGCTGTCGGGCTCGAGCTGTCCCGTGATCAGGCGAAACAGCGTCGATTTCCCGGTCCCGTTGGCGCCGATGATACCGACGATCGCCCCCTTCGGGATCGTCACCGAGAGATCGTCGAAGAGCACGTCTTCGCCGAACCCTTTGGCCAGCCCTTCGGTGCGGATCACGAGGTCGCCGAGGCGCGGGCCGGGCGGGATGATCAACTCGGCGTTGCTGCGACGCTCGTCGTTCTGTTCCGAGAGCAGGTTTTCGTAAGCGTTGATCCGCGCCTGCCCCTTGGCGTGCCGCGCCCGGGGGCTCATCTGGATCCACTCGAGCTCGCGCTGGAGCGTGCGTTTTCGGGCCGAGGCCTGCTTCTCTTCGACCGCAAGGCGCGCCTGCTTCTGCTCGAGCCAACCCGAATAGTTCCCCTTGTAGGGAATGCCGCGCCCCCGGTCGAGCTCGAGGATCCACTCGGCGACGTTGTCGAGGAAGTAGCGGTCGTGGGTCACGGCGACGACGGTGCCCTTGTACTCCGCCAGGTGGCGCTCGAGCCAGGCGACGGACTCGGCGTCGAGGTGGTTGGTCGGCTCGTCGAGGAGCAACAGGTCCGGCTTCTCGAGCAGCACGCGACAGAGGGCGACGCGCCGCCGCTC
>JAGQJP010000147.1 GCA_020430585.1 Myxococcales bacterium
GAGCTCCTTGAGCGCGGCTTCGCAGCGTCCCGTGATGACCAGGGCACTGACGACGAGATCGTTGTACCAGCGACTGCGCTGACTCTTGGGCAGCTTGCGAAGCGCCGAGAGCGCCTCGTCGTACTTGCCCGCGTGATACAGAACACGCGCCAGGATCTCGTGGGAGCGCGGCAGCTTGGGATGTTGCTTGACGAAATCGCGCGCGAGCTTCTCCGCCTCGTCGTGGCGTCCGAGGTCCGAGAGCGCCAACGACGAGTGTTGCCAGCCGTCCGGGTTGGTCGGATCGATCTTCAGCAACCGATGACCGACCTTGAGCAGCTTCGAGATCTCGAGGTTGTGGGTCAGGATCTCGCCATAGAGTGAGAGCAGATAGGTGTCTTTCGGGACGATGTCGACGAGCAGCTCGACGTAGCGCAGGCTCTCGCGCATTCGATTGTGTACGAACGCATGAAACGAACGGATCAGCAACTCCTCGGCGCGGCTGCGTCCGCTGACGAGCTTCAACGCCGCGTCCATCTCGGCGCGTGCCTTCGTCCGCTGGTCGACGAACTCGTAGACCTGGGCGAGCCCGTAGCGTGCCATCATGAAATTCGGATCGAGCAAAACGGCGCGCTTGTAATGGGCCAGCGCCTGCTCGTACCGCGAATCGCTGAAGGCGCCCTCGCCGCGGATGAACTCGCGGTAGGCCTCGAAGTTCGAGGTGCGCAACTCGCTGATCTTCCGCTTCTTTCGCGCGCTCGTCGGCTTCCCGGTGAGGCGTGAGCGAACCCCTTCGGCGATCTCGTCGATCGTCTCGGTGACGACGGACGCCCCAACAAGACGCTTGCTCGCGCTGAAAATCACCTGTTGGTTCTTCAGATCCTCGACCGAGACGGTGAGCTGAAGACGTCCGCCGAGCTTGGCGAAGCTACCCCACAGGACGTAGCGAGCGGCGAGACGACGCGCCAGCTCGTAGACCGTCTGGTCGTCCTTCTTCCCGGCGCTCGGGTGGTTCTGTAGCAGGCGCAACAGGCGCTGCCGCGAGATCACCGAAACGCCGCTGTCTTGCGCGAGCTGGGCGATGAACATGTCGGTCAGCCCGACCCGCATCCAGGACTGAGCGGGATCCCCGCCACGGTCCTCGAACGGCGCGACGATCAGCAACGCTTTCGAAGCGCTCGGACCGATCGTTTTGGGTGACTTCGTGCCGGGCTCGCCAGGGGTCCCGGGCTTGTGGTCCGTGCGCACGAAGACGTAGATCACCACCAACGCCCCGACCAACAGCGCCCCCAGAACGGCGGTGAGCACCGTCGGCCAGCGCCTCGACGACGGCAGAACGCCGCCGAACTTCTCGGTGCCCAGGGCCTGCCAGGTCGCGTTCTTGGCGAACTCCATCGACTGCATCTGCTCGGGCACTTTGATCCCCGGGGTGCTCGAAGAGACGTCGCTCATCGCGCTCTGGCTGTCGGAGAGGCGCGCGGCCGCAGGGGACGGCTGGCCCGTGATCGTCTCGTCGCGTTCGCCTCGCTCGGTGCTCAGCGCCTTCTCGATCGCCGCGACGAACTCGCGAGCGTGTTGGTATCGCAGCCGCGGCTCCTTCTTCAACGCGCGGGCGAGCGGCGCCTTGAGGCGTCGGGCCGCCGGATTTCCCGGCGCGACGACGTCCGGGGGCTCGGGGTCGACGGTGAGCTGCATCTGCATCACTTCGGGCACCGTGCGCGCGTCGAAGGGCCGTTTGCCCGTCACCATCCGATAGACGATCAATCCCATCGCGTAGATGTCGGCGCGGTGGTCGACGTGCTCGGCGCCCTTGGTCTGCTCGGGCGCCATGTACGACGGCGTACCGAGAACCTGGCCGGTATGGCTCAGCTCCTCTAGCTCTTCGTCGTCGAGAAGCTTGGCTAGCCCGAAGTCGAGGATCTTGACGCGATCCTTGCCCTCGGACTCGGTGACGAAGATGTTGGTCGGCTTCAGATCGCGATGGACGATGCCCTGGTCGTGTGCCGCTTGCAGAGCACCTCCCAGCTGCTGGACGATCGGCAGGATCTGCGAGCCGGTCATCGGACCCAAGCGGCGCATCCGATCCTGTAATGTTTCCCCCTGAAGGAATTCCAGGATACAATAGTGTCCGAGGTCGTCGTCGTAGCCGAAGTCGTAGGTCTGCACGATGCTGGGGTGCTCGACCTTGCTCGCCGCAAAGGCCTCACGTTCGAAACGCTTGACCGAGGTGGGCCGCATGTTTCGATAGAGGATCTTGGCCGCGAAAGCCTTCTTCAGCGTTACGTGCTCGACGTGATAGACCGCCCCCACGGCGCCCGAACCAAGGTTCTTGATAATCTTGTACCGCCCGTCGAGGACGCGACCGATCAAGGGATCGCTGTCGTCCACGGCGATCAATCGACTGCGATCGATCGGGCATTTGCGCATCGAGCTGGGAAAGAGCTCGCCGCAGGTTGGGCATTTCATGGCCATGCTCATCCCATAATACCCAGGCGACGCGACGAATCAAGCCGTTCCCGCGTCTCATGAAAGATTGGAATTGGTTTGACAAGCGACGCGTTTTGGCTGATAACGATTCGCCTTCGCTGGCGCCGCGACTTCAGGAGCGATTGAGCGCGGCCATCCGACGCGAGGGAGGACTGAAAATGAGAACACGCACCCTTCTGTTCTGCGCTTCGTTGCTCGTCCTGATTCTCGGCGCCTGCGGCACGAGCAAGGACGAATTCCAACAGAGCGAGAGCGATCAGCTCGACCCCTTCTCCGACATCGTGACGCCGAGCGCCGATCAGCTGCCCGGAGACGAGGACGCGGACCGTGACGCCGTCGATCTGCAGCTCCCGCCGCCGATCGACATCCCCGGCCCGGGCCTGGCGATTCGCGCGCTCCACGACGAAACCCACGCCGACCACCCGGCTCCGCACAGCGTGGTGACCCTCAAGGGGGTGATCGCCACGACGCGCGTGGCCCAGATTTCCAACGGGTTTCTCGGCTTCTTCGTCCAGGATCCCAACGAGAACGGAGCGCAGACGGGCGTACTCGTCGTCTTCTTCGCCACCGACTTCAATCCGACGATCACCCGGGGTACGCGGGTCGACCTGCAGGGCGAGTACCTCGAATGGTACGGGATGACCCAAGTCGTGGCGAAGCAGCTCCAGCTCGTCGGCTCGTCGACAGAGCCCGCCCCGATCGACGTCGAGCTCAGCTCCCTCAACCCCGGAAGCCCAGCGCGCGAGCTCTACGAAGGATCGCTGATCCGCGTCACGGGCGTGACGGTGAGCCGCGAGACGGACAACTACGGCGAGTTCGAGCTCGAAGGCGGGCTCCTCGTCGACGACCTCTTCGTCCGCTTCCAGGCTCGCCCTGGCCAGACGCTGGCGACGCTGACGGGCGTGTTGAATTACAGCTTCGGCCAGTTCAAGCTCGAACCCCGCGATCCGAAGGACTTCGGCGCCTGCAACGGCGCGGGATGTAGCGACGACGCATTCGAGACGCCGAATCGCCTCGCCGACGATTGCGGGGACATCGGCTACGAAGGGCGATGCGAAAACAACGTCGTCGTCTGGTGCGACAACGGCGTGCTGAAGCGCACGAACTGCGACGACTTCAACGGTAGCTGTGGCTGGGACACGCAATCTCTCTACTTCGTCTGCATCCCGCAGGGCAGCGAATGCGGAGACGTAACCTACGCCGGCCGCTGCGATGGCACGACGCTCAAATATTGCGATTTCAATACGCTCAAAAGCGTCGACTGCGCCGCGACAGCGAAGACCTGCGGCACCAACGATCAAGGACTCTTCGACTGCCTGCCCTAGACAGGAGGACCGATGTCACGGTACGCATCACGCGCTTCAACTCGAATCGCGCTGCTCTTGTTCGTCGCCACGACGAGCGTCGCCTCGCCGATCCACGCGAGCCCGCCGCGATCCCCCGTAACGCTGCGGGTCACGCCGCCACCCGAGATCGGGGCGTGGCTAGAGGGGTCGCTGATGATCGAGGTCCGGAACGAGTCTCCATCGCC
>JAGQJP010000148.1 GCA_020430585.1 Myxococcales bacterium
CTGGGCTATCGCAAAGGTCTCGTCGCTGGAATCATCCGCGGCCGCCCCGACACCACCCAATTCGAAGCGTTCGATCCCCTGCAGAAGGTGGAACGCTCTGGGGTCGAGCGGCTGCTCGTCGTGCCCAACGGCGAAGCGTTCGTGCTGCTCAGTGACAAGACTGCCTCGCGCGGATTCTTTCTCGTGTACAGTCAACTGCCGGGCTTTCGAGCGAAAAAGACCTTCCAGGCGAAGCGCTCGACTACACAGGTCGGGCTAGAGGTCTGCCGGCGCGGCGACATCGTCTGGGTCCTCCACGGTCGGGAGCAGGTCTTTCGGGGCGAGCTCGGCCAGAATCGCTGGACACGGGTGCATGCGTTCGGCACGAGCTGGGGGGAAGTGGAGCTCGCCTGCACTCGACGTTCGGTGATGGTCGTCGGCACTCGGAGAGAGGGGACGAAGGGCCCGTTTCTGCACTACGCGGAATGCGACGGGCGAGGCTGCAGGGTACCGCGCGTGCTGACACGACGGTCGGTACGCGGTTTCGGCGCCCGGGTCGACCCGATGGAGCGATTCGAGGTCTTTACATACGGCCTCGACGACCTTGGCGCCCGACTGCGCTGGGATGACGGGCGATGGCATGCTCAGCCAGTATTGGCGCCGACGGAGCGAGTCGCGTTCGAGATCATGGCTCTAGATATCGACGGTGCACCGTTTCGGATGAAACGGACGTTCATTAGCGCCGAATAGGACGCCCATCCTACCACACGAGGAGCTCGAGATGACTTCATATACGAATACCCGCCGCACTCCCTGGCTCTGGATCTGGACCGTGGCGCTTGCCGCCATTGTCGTGACGGGATATCTCGTCGCCACACGCGTTCCCAAGTTGCGCTTGGAGCGCCTACAAAAAGCATTTCGGCGTTGTGTAAAGAAGAACGCGGCGGCGCCGAGCGGCGGTCTCAGACGCTGTCTGGAGATCGTCGATTCGGAACCGCTCGCGCGATTCTGGCGCATGCGCAAACGATTCGCCGCCCTTCGCGCGCAGGCGCAGTACGACATCACGCTCTCCGAGCTTCGCCAGACGACGTGGCGTACATTGGACGCCAAAGAGCGTGACCGCCTGGCGGAGACGCTTCTGCGCGTGACCTTCGAACAGATGCCGCGCTCGACGTGGCATCGCGCGATTCAAACAGTGTTGAACGCCGGGGCCTTCGGCGTTCTCTCCCGCGTTCTCGACGAGGTCAAAGCGGGCGAGAATCTGACCGCAGCCCTGCGCGCTTCCCTGATGCTGGGCGATTGGACGCAGCTGAGGCGTCTCCTCGATGCGAGGTTCGACCCTGCCGCGCTCTGGACGTCGAGAAGAGTGGCGGCGCTCCATTGCCTGCTGGGTGACAAGACGCGAGGTTTGGCCCTGGCGACGACCGCAAATCGGCAGTGGCAAAATCAGAATGGGCCACACGAGGTGGACAACAAACTCGCCCTCATCGCACTCGCGTGCGGTATGAGCCGAAAGGGATTGGGCCGCCAGCGTCTCGAACCACCCCACTCACGCATCGCCTCTCGCTACCTGCGACCTGCCGACGCTCCCGACGAGATCCCATATCGTCTCTACCTCTTCGAGTTGCACGGAGTCACCGGTGGTGCCCGGCGTCTAACTGTGGTCGCGCAGCTGTTGGCCGATCGGCTGCCCGCGCTCGAGGAGCTCCTCATCGCAGCCGTCCCGACCCTCGCGTACCAGCGCGTGAAGCTACCGCTCGATCTCCTTCTGACTCCGTGGGGCACTCCGGTCCGCGATTTCGGCGGCCCGTCGCTCATTGACGCCAAGCGTTTCGCCCTCGCCGCCGAGCGGCTCATCGCGTACCTCGAGCGCACGCCGGTGATCCCTCCGCTCCAGAACAAGAGCTATGGCAGCAAATTCGTGGACAAGAAGGCGGCGAAGGATCCGCGCGGCGTCTTACGAAGCCTCGCCATCGCGCTCGCCTTGACCGGCGCCGCCGAGCACGCCAGGCTGGGCCACGCCGACGAGAGTCGCCACCTGCTCGAACGTCTGCAGCTCCTTCGCCCGACGAACGAGCTCTGGCTCGTCGCCAACGTCTACGCCAGGATCGGCGACACGGACAAAGCTCTCGCCCTCTATCGCCGACAGCTGGCCGGCGCGAACATTGCCTCGCTCTCTCCGCTGCACCGAGGTTTTGCCCGAGTCAGCTACGCTCTGGCCCTCGCCCGCAAACGACGGTTCGAAGAAGCTCTGAAACAGGCCCAAACCGCACAGATGGTTGACGGGGTCGCGGTCGAGAATCGCGAGCTCAAGCTTCGGCTCCAATCGAACGCCGCCTGGCTCTCCGCCGCGCTGGCGCTGCGCCTGGGTCGATCGACAGCCTCGATCGCGGGCGTGAGCGACGGTATCAACGTCGTCAGCCAGGCTCTCGACGATCTATTCTCGAACGCCGCCTTCTGGTGGCAACTGGCGACGAGCACAGCGGAGAAGCGACGACAACGTCGTAGGCTAATATCCAACGTCACGAATTTCCCGCGCGAGGTGTTGCCCGCTGTGATCGACCTGGTCTCTCGCGCCGCCGGCCGCGACGGCGACGTGGAAGTCTGGCTCGACCGCGTGTTCGCATACACGTCGAGAGCGGGCGTACGCGATTTGGTCCTCGCCCGCTCAGTCGCCGCCCTCTGGCGCAACGACACCCGCGCTGCCGCCCTCTGGAGAGCACGCGCGGAGCGGCTCAACAGCCTCGTAACGAACTACCGAACCGCCGTCCTGGCCCATATCGCCGAGCTGTAGTGTGTCCGCGGACTACGAACGCCTCGGTCAGACCTTCGAGCTCCCCGGCGGCCACATCCGCCTGGCGATCCGCCGCGCCGCCGCCCAAGCCCGCGAACGTGACAGGCCGATCAGCTTCCGCGATCTCTTTCGCGCCACCGTCAAAGAGTGCCAGGAGATCGGTACGCTCGTCCGCGCCGAGCACCGTAGCTAGCGCAGCCACTCCCCACCCGATCGGCAAGCTGTCATTGGTAGAGAACGTGCGCAGTTTCGGATGCAGAACCCCCGCGCCTGGCTCGAGGCCCCGCCGCTCGAGCGCTTTCAGGCGCGCCAAGCCGCCTTCGACCAGCACGCCAGCTCGTGAATGTGGCAGAGACGATCGTCTACACCAGGAGCCGTTACCTCGGACTCTCGGTGTAAGCTCTGATTGCAAATGGGGGCGACATCGTGCCGCGATCGGCGGACAAAACCCGTCCAGGTCAGGCTCCGGCGCCCGATTTTGTCCGAAACGCGGCCAAAACAGCCGCACTTGATCCAAGTGCCCCCGTTTTGTCCGGTTTTGCCCCCCAAAACGGACAAAATGTCGCCGACGGCCGCCATCTGGCCCGATTTTGGCCAAAATCGACCCGATTTCCCCGACAAACCGGACAAAATCGAGCCGCTTGGATCAGGCGCCCCGATTTTGTCCGCCCCACCGAACGACGTCGTGGTGGTCTCGCTTTCAGCGCTGATCGCCATGAAGGAGCGCACCGGCCGGCCGGTCGATCAGCAAGACGTCGAAGCCCTGCGCCGACCAGCCGAGGAGCAAGATGACTGACGCACACGACGATCCGTTCGAACGACATCGCGCCGCGCAACTGGCGCGTCAACGCCGACTCAGCAACGAAGAGCGCCTCCGCTGGCTCGACGGCGCCAAGAGGTTCTGCCAACTGGCGTTGGGCGCAGCCAGACCACGCCGCGCCCCAGACTCCAGCGCCACCGCGAGCCCAGCGACCGTCCCCGCGTCCACGCGCACCAGCTGACCGATCGGCACGACGCGCGCCGGAAGCAATGTCGGCACGACGCGCGCCGGAAGTAATGTCGGCACGACGCGCGCCGGAAGCAATGTCGGCACGACGCGCGCCGGAAGCAATGTCGGCACGACGTGCGTCGGAGCGAGCGTCGGCCCCCTGGCGCGTGCTCGGTTAGGTCGGTCGGTCGCCGGCGGCGCTGCTGTCTGTCAGACCCACGTTCCGCGCCTGATTGTGCGCGCGGCAGAGCAACCGCAGATTCGCTACGTCGTTCGCCCCTCCCAGCGCAAAGGGCCGCCAATGGTCGAGCTCGAGATACGCCCGCTGCTCGCAACGCCGCCCATCCTCCGCCCGAAAGCTACAGCGCAACCCGTCGCGCTCGGCCACCCGACGCCTCACCTCGGTAGCCACGTAGCGCGACCTCTGCCCACCGTCGCGTTTCGCCGAGCCCGCGTCGATGGAGCCTCCCGAGCCGTTGCGGCCTGCTTGCTCACGCAATTCACCGCGGTCTGTCGAGCCGTTGCGGCCTGCTTGCGCACGCAATTCACCGCGGCCTGTCGAGCCGTTGCGGCCTGCTTGCTCACGCAATTCACCGCGGTCTGTCGAGCCGTTTCCGCCTGCTTGCTCACGCAATTCGCCGTGGCCTGCCGAACCGTTGCCGCCCACTTGGTCGCGCGCCAACGGTGTCGGCGCCCCCTCGGTCGCCCGGATCGTGACCCCCTTGCGCTTGGCGCGGGCGCCGCCCTGCCCCGCGGCCCGCTTACGCCCGCCGCGCGGCTTCGCACCGATGCCGAAGCGCTTCTTCTCGAGATGCGCCGCATACTGCGTCAACGCCGCCTCGATCACCGCCCCGAGCTCCCCGTGCAGATTGTGCGCGCTCAGCGCCCGACACTTCTCGAGCGCCCGCACCAGCTCGGCGCCCCCAGTCAGCTGAACGCGATAGCGCTCACCCCCGAGCGGCCGAATCTCGACCGCGGTCCGAGCCCCAACGTGACGCGGAGCTACAACCGGGATCTGAGCTTCCGTTGGCGGCGCCGACAGCGACAGCCCTGTCGCGGCCGTTCTGGTCTCAAACGGCGGCGCGGACTGGACCGGCCCAGGTGTTTCCGGAACGAGGTGCTCGCCAGGTGGTCCCGGGACGAGGTGCTCGCCAGGTGATTCCGGGACGAGGTGCCCACCAGCTGTGCCCGGGGCGAGTGGCCCGCCAGGTGTTCCCGGGACGAGTGGCCCAGCAGTCGGAAGCGCGGTCTGTCGATTTCCCGCGAGCGCGTCCTGTTCGGAGCCCCTCCGCGCAGGCGGCGCGAGCCGTCGAATCCGGTCCGGCACAATCGGCAGAGGGTCGCGGTCCGCCAGCATGCGCTCGATCTCGCGCTTGCTCTTGCCGCGCGCCGCCTCGAGCAGCTGCTCCCCCTCTGCCTCGTCGAGCTTCGCCGCCAGCAGCGTGAGCCCACTCAAGTGCAGCTCACCACGGGCCAACATCGTGGCCACCCGCGGACGCCGCCGCACGACCCGCGCCGCCCGGATGCGCTGATAGGCCGCCGCCTCGGAGAGCCCCAACCGCTCGGTACAGTAGGCAAAGAGCGACCCAAAGCCGAGCCGCAGATGCCCTCCGCACCGATCGACCTCCGCCAGGTGCAGAACCAACGCCGCCGTCAACCGATTGCAGCGCGCCACCAACCCCTCGGTGCGCCGCATCAGCGCCTCGTCGCTCAACTGCTCCAGCCTCTTCGTCCACTCGTCGATCGCTTCCATCGCTCCCTCCCTTCGACGAGGCTTGCAACTCGTTTCGCGGCACCAACAATAATGGACCCCCGCGCTGCCGATCGGCTCGGCCCGCGCGATGCCGATCGGCTCGGCCCGCGCGATGCCAATCAGCTCGACCCGCGCGCGGTGCTTATCGGTACGACCCGCGCCGCACTCGATCCTTATACCACGGCTATTTTTCGGTTCTCTGAGCTCGCCGTGACCGCGACTCTTGGCGGCATCGAAGGTCGCGACGACCATGAAGCCATCTTTGCTAGCCCTCGCAGCCATTCGCACAGCCAGAGGCACATCGTTTCCACAGAGAAAGCGTTCGAGCTGGATCTGCCCTCGAGATCCGTCAAGGAAAATTGCCCATCGCCGAAAAAAACACGCAACGACCGGAGGCGATCTCTGGATAACGGAGATAGAAGCGCGGCGCGCCGGACGCCGACCTCTGACACCGCTGCCAGGCATGATAGAATGCCGAGGAGAATCACGATGAGCGACCCGACCCACCACGAGCGACACGACGCGGCTCAGACGCCGGAGGCCGAACGCCGCAAGCAGCCGCACGACGGCAACGCGACCGCCCGCCTCGACCATCTGCAGCCGAGAGCCGCGGCCCCGATGAGCTTCGCCGAGCGCGTCGTCGCTCAGTTTCGCGCGCAGGACCCGGCGGCCTGGTTCCACGCGACGCCCCTCGAACGCTTTCAGGCCAAGGGGGCGGCGCACCAAGTGCAACGGCGCCTCGTGATCCAGAGGCTCCGCAACGCGGCGGACCCGCTGCAATACCTCAACCAGGGCTCGACGCCACGCAAGGACGCCAACACACCGCAGCACCCTGGCGGCGCCCCGTCGGTCCGCGAGGGGTGTACGCCAACCTGGGCAAGAAGCTGGACATGATGGAGCAGCAGAAGCCGAAGGGCAACGGTCGGCAAGAAGACGACGCGAAGAAGCCGAAGCAGGATGCAAACGACCTGACCGACGGCACGATAGTGTTGCCGCTGTCCAAGAAGTTCGCCTTCACGGAGTTCCCTGGCCGACCCGACCGAGAGCTGTGTGTGAAACTGCTCGAAGCCAGAGATCACCTCAGGAAATTCACGGCCGCGCTGGCCGTCGTCGGCGCGGACCACATCAAATTCGGCGGTCAATGGCAAGCCCTGATCGGCAAGTGGCATAGCGGAGCCAAGGACAAGCAGTACTGACGGACAACCCCCCTAGGGCCGACCTCGGGCCAGCATCGGAGCTATCATGAAAAACCGATTCAATACGATCACAGTGCTTGTCGTTGCCCTGCTGTGTCTAACGTCGTGCAACGACCGCGGTGGCTCGGCTCGCATTGCGCCAAAGCAGACCAAAGTCCCTCGACGACCGGCCGTCGTCAAGTTTTGCGGACGGATCGCGAGTGTTGCGAGCCGCGCTCTGGCTTGCCACAGAACGATCGCGGCCACGGACCTCGCCGCGCTCGCAAAGCTGCGCGATCTCCGCAGGCTGGACCTTCGCATCTTCGCAGAGAGCCAATTGCTCATCACCGCAATGCAAGACAAACGCGGATCGAGGCGTCGTGGCGATCTGGCCCTCCCTCCCCTGCCGCGCCTCGAGTCGCTGACCGTCGACGGCCACTTCACCCAGCTGCTGCGCGACGCCGAGCACCGCCTACCACGGCTTCGCTCGGTCACATTCGTCGATATACGAGGGGCGCTACCCGATCTACACGGATTTCCGAATCTGCGCACCGTGATCGTGCGCGGCGGTAGGCTGGCAAGCCTGGAGGGATTGCGTGGCAGCCCCGTCAGCAGGCTCGAGCTGGTAGGAACCGCTGTGGGTTCCATCGCGGCTCTGACAGCAGTTCGAGGTCTCCGCAGCTTGCGGATCCGCGCCTCGAAGATCGCCGACCTGACACCGATCGCATCGCTCGACACGCTTCGTACGCTGCGTATCGAGGAGCAAGAGGCGAAGAGCTGGATGAGTCTCGCCCGACTTCGGCAGCTCGAGCATCTCGCCCTCTCCGGCTTCGGTCCGCCGCGCGACGTCCTACAACGCCTCGTTGCGGAAGTCATCGCGTCGTCCCCGAGCTTGCGGACACTCGATCTCTCCCGAAGCCATCTGGCGAACGCGTCGCCACTCGCGAAACTACACCAGCTACAGACGCTCAAGTTGGCCTGGACCAAGCTGGTCGGCCTGCGGGCCCTCTCATCCCTCACGCGCCTCGAAGAGCTCTACCTGTCCGGGCAGCAATCGATCGTCAAGTCGGTCGACCTCGGATGGATCGCATCGCTGCGTCGTCTCCGCGTACTCAACCTTCGTCTCGCGCTCGACGTCGACTCGGTGGGCTTTCTCGCCAGATGTTCTGCGCTCGAGCGCCTCTCAATCGGTCGCACGGCAGTTACCGATCTCAGGCCGTTGGCGAACCTTCACTCCCTACGAGCTCTCTCGCTGTCCGGTCACGCCGACAGTCATCTGAAGTCTCTCGAGGGCCTCGAGCGGCTACGAGCCCTAAGGAAGCTCGACCTGACGGCGACAGACCTTCGCCTCGTCAAAGCGCTGCCACAACTCGTCCGGCTCGAGAGCCTGGTCATCGACCGAGCGCGACACATCGACGCCAGCGCGTTGACCCGGCTTGCCCACCTCAAGACCTTGAGCGCGCGGGGGACGAACCTCGCTGACCTTCGAACGCTCGCCGGCATCAAGTCTCTGGTTCGCCTTGAATTGACCGACACCAAAGTGAGCGACCTCACACCCCTGCACGCGATGACCGCGCTGACGCACCTCGAGCTTTCCAAGACGCGAGTCACGTCAGTCAAACCGATCGGCGAACTCCGCAACCTCGTCTATCTGGGTCTGCGCGGCACGCAGGTCAACGACCTTCGGCCAATTCGACATCTCCGGAGGCTCAGGTACCTCGACC
>JAGQJP010000149.1 GCA_020430585.1 Myxococcales bacterium
CGTCGTCGCCTCCGTCGGTCCCACCGCCGAGGTCGGGTGTCGCCAGATCGCCCACGCCGCTGTTATCGGCGACGTCGCTCGTCGAGCCGTCGTCGCTAGCGCCGTCGTCGCCAGCGCCGTCGTCGCTCAGGACGTCGCTCAGGACGTCGCTCAGGACGTCGTCGGCGCTCGTATCGTCGTCGACATCGCTCGCGTCGCCGTCGTCTCCGTTGGTTCCGTCCAAGGCGATCGTGCCGCCGCTGACGACCTTCACCGTCAGGGCGTCGATGACGGGCGCGTTCGCGCCGCTCGTCGAGGTCAGCACGACCCGCAACTGCACGGTCATCGCCTCGGGAGCAAAGATCACGTTCTGCAGCTCGGCCAAGGTGTTGGCCTCGGTCAGGTTCTGCGCCACGACGAGACCCTGGTCGGTGGCCCACATCCAGGCGCCACCATCGACGCGGAGCTGATAGCGGATCGTAGTGTTTCCGGGTGCGGTGACCTTCTCGCTGAGCAGCTGCAGCTGGGCGATCGTGACGCCCGAGGGCTGAATCGTCGGCAGCTCGACGGTCTCGGCGACATTGGGGACGTAGCGCAGATGCGTCGCGCCGAAGTCCTGCAGCGGTGCCGGTCCAAAGGAGGGCTTGCGATGCGACTTCGCAGGCAACAGCGTCTTCTCGTCGTCGTTGCCCGAGTCTTCGAGATAGGCGAAGACGCGATCGCTGCAGGAGAGCTCGATCGCCCGATAGAGCGTGCGCCCGTCGGAGGTTTGGGTTCCGCTGTCGCTGATCGGGTAGAGACAGCGATTGTTCTGGCAGACCATCCCCTCGCTACAGGGGCAGGCTGGGTTGTCGGCGCCGAAATAGATCAGGCCGGGCGAGGGATAGCTGTTCTGCACCTCGTCGCTCTTGGTCAGCTGGCAGCGGCCGTTGCTGCAGGTCACGCCGTTGCCAGCCGTACCGCCGCAGTCGGTGTCGTTGGCGCAGCTGCCCCAGCGCAGCGTGCAGCTCGTCTGCGGCCAGGTCGTGGCGATCGACAGATACTGCGCGGGACGCGAGATCAGATAGCGGCTGCCGAGCTCGAAGTAGGGCAGGAAGATGTTCGCCTCGCCGCCGTCGCTATCGGCGGCGCGCAGCCCGTTGATCGGATGCGTCGTCGAGAAGACGTGCAGCCCGTCGCCGCGGCCCTGGCCGATGCCGCCACCGATCACCACGCTCTGGCCCGGTTGGTAGATCGTCGGCCCGAAGCCGTTGGCGTTGTCCGAGACGAAGGCGCTGATCACCGTGTCGGGTGTCATCGCCGCGATGTAACCGGCTCCTGAGGTGATGCCCCAGAGATCGTCCACCGCCAGATGGAACGGGTGTGTGTCGTTGCGTTCGCTCGTGCGATGCTCGACGAGGATCGACGGGGCCGCGGTACAGCTACCGTCGCCGTCGGCACAGGCGGTCTTGATCAGCACGACGCGCGGCGGATTTGCGTCGACGACGTCGAAGTCGACCTGAACTACGGTCTTCTCGGCGATCTCGACGCTCTTGGTCGCCCCCGTCTGGGGCGCGCCGTTTTCGTAGAAGTGCTCTTCGAAGATCACCTTCGCCTTTCCGGCGGGCGAGTAGACGTAGAATTGATTGGTCGAGCGAACCGAGGGGTAGAAGAACTCGGTGCTGGCGAAGCTGATCGGCACCAGCGCGTCCGCGGCGTCGAGATCAGCGAGGATCGTGAAGGGCGCCGTGCTCAGCGGCTGCACGAACCCCGCCTTCGAGGTCGCCAACGAGAGCGCGAAGCCGGCGTCGAGTGTCAGCGGTGTCGTGCCGAGCTGAAGGGTCGCACCGTCGACGAAGCTGGCGACCCAGAGGTCGAAGTTCGTCACGTCGGCGTTGAGGTAGCTCAGATAGTGGTAGATCGGCTGCGGCGTCGAGTAGCTGAAGACCGCCAGCTCGTCGCTCGTCGAGGCGATCTTGTCGGGGTTGTCGAAGTAGATCCAGAAGCTGTTCGCCCCGGGGGCCAACGTCGGCGCGCGGAACCAGAGGTTGAGGCAGGGGCTCTCCAGCGCCGAGGGCGTCGAGAGGCTGTTGGCGGTATAGGGCGCGTGGACGAAGCCGAGGATCGTCGCGGCGTCCTGCGCCTGGCCGAGGTCGATCACGATCTGTACCTGGTAGTGGTACTCGCGGCGGATGACGCTGCGCAGCATCAGGTACCCCGCGGATTGGCGGGCCTGGATCAGGACGTTCTTGGTCGCGTTGATCTGGGCGACGATGTTGGCCAGGGTGAGCCCGTTGCCCTTGAAGGTCACCGTGTGCAGGTTCGGGTCGCCGCCTACGCGGTAGACGAGGTTCTTTTTGTCGAGGTCGTACGTGCCGGGCAGCGTCGTGCGGCTGTAGATCAGCCCGCCGACGTTGGCGCAGGTGCGAGAGCTCGCCTTGCCGCGAAAATCCTCGAGGAAGTGAGGGACGAGCGTCTTGCCATCGGCCGTCGTGACGCGGATCTCGTCGCCGCTGGCGCTCCGCAGACGGGCCCAGAAGGTCGCCAACTGCGGTCCGAGGGTCACGGCGACGGGAAACTCGTCCTTTTGGCCACCGCTGTTGGTGATCACGATCTGCATCCGCGCGGCCCACGCCTTGTCGAGCCAATCGGCGCGAGGTAACAGCGTCGCCGTCGAATTCTCGACGATCGCGCTCGACGAGGGCAGGTAGTCGCCGCTGAGAAGCGGGTTGTTCGTCGCATCGTCGGGCAGGAAGTCGAAGGTGATCGGGGTCTCGACGGGTTGTGCGCGCAGCGGCGCCGAGCTCAGCAGGCCGATCCAGACGATCAGGCTCATTCGCAGCAGTTGGACACTCGGTTTCATCTCGCCATCCGTTGATTCGTCGACTGGTTGTCCTCGGTCGAATCGGCGCGCCGCCCGTCGACGGCCCGCGGCCTCACTGTCCGCTCACGCAGCTGTTGACCAGACCGTTCGGGATACACAGCCCGTTCAGGCAGGTCGAGTCGTCGAAGCACTCGCCCGAGATGCACGGTTTGGCGCAGGTGCCGCAGCTGCAGAAGAGTCCACTCCCGCAGTGCGAGCCCTCGTCGACCTCGCCGTTGCAGTTGTTGTCGATCCCGTCGCAGGTCTCGGTCGGCGCGACGCCGCAGGTGCCGCAGGCGTTCTTCGGGAAGCCCTCGTCGACCTGGCCGTCGCAGTTGTTGTCCAGGCCGTCGCAGACCTCTTCGGTCGGTTTCGGCGCGTTGCAGTTGCTCCACTTGCCGTTGTCGCAGATTTCGATCCCGTCGCCGCAGGCCGTCGAGCACTTGCGGACCAGCCCTTCGTCGATCTTTCCGTTGCAGTTGTTGTCTTTGCCGTCGCAGATTTCGGGCTCGGGAACCGTCTGGCCTTGCGGGCAGTTGGTGCCCGTCGACGAGCCGCACTTGATCCCCGTCAACGAGACGACGTTGTTGTCCTCGCCGCCATTCTCGCACTCGTTCTCGGTGCCATTCCCCGTGCCGTCGTCGTCGATCCGCGCGAAGACGTCGAAGGTGCTGCCCTGCAACGCCTGCGGGATGTTCCACTCGAAGACCACCGTCTCCGACGCTCCGGGCGGCATGATCTTCTTGGTCTTGGTCACGCCGATCAGCGTGCCCGTCGGTGCGGTGCCGACATAGAACGCCACGGGCAGGCCGGCGATCGTCGCGCGGCTCCCCTGATTGACGACCGTGACGGCGAAGACGAGCTTCGTCGGGCACATTCCCGCGAAGACATCGAGCTTGGCGGCGGTGAAATCCGGCGCGTTGAAGAGCGTCTGCCCCTGGACGTTCTGGCGGTAGCTGTTGACCTTGGTCGCGTCGAAGGGCTCGATCGGCGGCACCGACATGTTGTCGTTGATGTTCGTGATGTGATAGGCGTGTTGATTCCAGACCTTGCGCGTATTGACCCAGTTGTTCGCGAGGTCTTTGAAGACGTAGATCCCGTGGGAGCCCTTCGTCGGGTAGTCGGTAAAGCCCTTGGCCTTCCACGCGGCGATGCACTTGTCACGGGCGATGTAGTCGTTGTTTCCGGGGACGATGATCTCCGCCTTGTAGTCGTTGTCGACGTCGACGATCACCGGGTATTCGGTCTGGGTCCGCGACGAGTTCGGCCACTCGAAGAAGACGCGCTTGAAACCGGGCGTACCGTCGTCCTTCGAGCCGTTGTAGACGCGCAGGAAGCACTCGTCGTTGTAGACCACCTCGACCTTGCCGTCGCCTTCGAAGTCGAAGACCGAGATCGAGGTCATCTCCGAGGAGAAGTCCTGCGTCGTGTCCTCCCAGAGGATGCCGTTGGTGCCATCCTTCGGATCGAAAACGTAGACCTTCGAGCGCGCCGCCAGGCCGATCTCGATCAGCCCGTCGCCGTCCATATCGGCCAGCACGGGCGCGCCCCCGCGGCCGGGAAACGTCTTCGACCAGAGCTCCTTGCCATCTTTGGGATCGATGATCGAGACCTTGCCCGTGTAGATTCCGTTGACGGGATCGGTCGGTTGATGCACGGCGATGATCTCCGGCTTGCCGTCGGGCTTGTCGAAGGGGTAGATGTCGCCCGCCGCCGCCGACGGGTGACGGGTTGCCGTGCCGATCGCCGGATTGGTCCACTCCAGCTCGGGGTGGTTGCCATCGTGGTTGCCGAAACGGATCAGCCCCAGCTGCAACATCTGCTTGTCGAGGCGGAAGAGGCGTCGACCGTCCGTCAGCTCGACGAAGCCGTCGCCGTCGAAGTCGTGGGCGATCGAGAAGAAGTAGCCCTTGACGCCGCCGTAATCACCGACAGGTGTGTCGGGCGCTGACCAGAGCAGGGCGCCGGTCTTGGCGTCGAGGACGAGGAAGCCCGCCACCACTTCCGGGACGCCGTCATGGTTGATGTCGACCAACACGATGCTGCCGCGTCTGGCGTTCTTGACCACGCCCGTCGAGTTCTGCCACAACAGCGTGCCGTCGGACCTGAGGGCGACGATCCCGCCGCCCTTGGCGACGTTGAAGATCTCCGCGCGGCCGTCTCCGTCGATGTCGGCGAGGGCGGGATGGCCGTAGCCGTTGACGAGGATCGGTGTCCCCGTCGGATTGAGGGTGTCCCAGATCTCGGAGCCGTCTTTCCCGGACAGCGCGACGACGATCGAATCGTCGACGAGGAAGGTCTTGCAGTTCGCCCCTGGCAGCAGCGCCTCGTCCCCGTCGCCGCAGCGATAGACGTTGAAAACCACGTCGGGGTACTGGTCGCCGTTGACGAAGCCGACGGCGGGCGTCACGGTGACCTTGTCGTAGCGCAGATCCTTGGCGAGCCCTTCCCACTTCCACTTCAGCGCCGGTTGGAGCAGGCCGACGGGGGGATGGTACTCGCAGACCTTCGACGGCTCGGGCAGGCACTTGCCGATGATCGGGTCGCAATATTCGGTCTTCTTGCAGTCGAGGTTGTCTTTGCAGCCCGTGCTCGGCGTGATGCAGCTGCCTTCGAAGCAGAGCTGGCTGCCCGTGCAGCAGGTGGAGCCGCAGATCGTCTCGCCCGAGCCGCAGGGCTCGCTGAAATCGGGCTGCGGCGTCGTGTCGCCAGTGCCGTTGATGTCGTCGGAGATCGCGTCGGGGTCGACGGCGTCTGGGTCCACGGCGTTCGGATCGACGACGGTGATCGTGAAGCTGACGCTCGCCTGATGGGTTCCGTCGGAGGCGATGATCGTGATTCCCGGGTGAGGTCCGGCGTCGGTGACCGTCGGCGTCCAGGAGAGAACGCCCGTCTTGGCGTCGAACGTGGCGCCCGCAG
>JAGQJP010000150.1 GCA_020430585.1 Myxococcales bacterium
CCTCGAAAACCGCCTGTTGCCCCGGCACGAGCTGCGTGCGCCGTATCTCGAGGGCGGCTTTGACCCCGAGGATCACGATCCGCAGCTCGGGCACCGGCCAACTCGAACCGAGACGCCGGAAGCGCAGGCGGTACGTTCCCGGCCTGCGCAGCCGGAGCGCGTCGACGAATGGGCGAAACGCGGCGCCGTCGACCGAGAGCTGCACGCCCGAAGAGCGCGGCGGCGGCGAGAGCCGGAGGAACGCCGGCGCTACGAGCTCGCCGCTCGTCGTCGGCACGAGTGGCGGAACGCTGGCGAGGGCAATCACGTGAATCTTGAGGCGTTTCGAGGGCTTCCCCTCGAGCTTGCCCGAGCCGATCGTCGCCACCCTGGCGTAGTAGACGCCGGGCTTTAGCTTCGTCGCCCGAAACCGTCGAACGCCCGCGCCGACCACAGCGTCGATCATCGGCTGCCGGAAGCTCGGCGTGCGCGCGAGCTCGACGCGATAGCGCGCCGCTCGGGGGACAGCGGTCCAGTGCGCCTCGACGGTGCCGAGACCGCCCTTGGGAACGAGGGCGACGCGCTCGTAAGGCGTGAAGCTCCATCTCGGCGGCGGTGGGAGCGGGCGCGGCTTCTCTGGTCGCTTGCCGAGCTCGACCCGCGTACCGAACTCGCGGGGGACGTCGACCTCTTTTCCCTTCGCCCGAACCGTCGCGTTACCGCGGTAGACCGAGACGATCGACATCTTCTTCTCGTCGACCTCGACCTGGGACGAGGGAGATCGCAGGATCACGGTCGCCGACGGCGTGCGCAGCGTCAGCCGGTCGCCGGGCTGGCGCTTGTTGTGGTAGAGCGCCGCCAGGCCGCCCCGTACGATCCCCTTCTCGACGACGATCTCTCGCTTCTCGAGTCGTCGGTTCTTCGTCTTCTCCCGCGAGCCGCCGTAGATCACGAGCAGCGCGCTCTCCCGCAGACGCAGGAAGCTCGTGTCTTCGAAGATGATCCCCGCCGAGCTGCCGTCTCCGGTGGCGACCTTGTAGAGCCGCCAGAGCTCTTGTCGGATCTCGGCGCGGCGCCATTCGGGCGACGTCGGCGGTTTCGTGCGGGCGTCCCGCCGGAGCCACTCGATCGTCGCATCGGCGACGGGCGCGCTCCCCGGCAGGCGAAGCTGCTGGCCCGGGCTCAGGATGTGGGGCATCGGCCCGAGGCGATTGAGCTTGTGGATCCGGGCATTTTGGTCGCCGCTGCCCAAGAAGCGCTGGGCGATGCTCCAGCAGGTGTCCCCGCTCTTGACCGTGTAAACCCAGACCCCTTCGGATTTGGCGGCGCTGGCGCTCGGCGCCCGGCACAGCGCCAGAAGGCCCAGGATCAGCGCGAGGTGGCGTCTCATTTCGAGCCCCCCCTTCGCGTCAGGATGCGGAACACGACGCGTCGGTTCTTGGCGCGGTTCGCGTCGGAGTCGTTCGCGGCGATCGGCTTTTTCGCACCGAAACCTTTGGGGCGCATTCGGAATCCGGCGATCCCTTTGCCGACGAGGTAGTCTCGCACGCGGTTCGCGCGGCGCTGCGACAGATCGACGTTCTGGTCGGGATCTCCGCGATTGTCGGTGTGCCCTTCGATCGCCAGCAGGCGGATGTCCCAGCGCGCCCGAAGCAGCTGCGCGAGCCGATCGAGGATCGCGTTGGAGCGCTTGTCGAGTTGATCCGAGCCGGTGCGGAAGAAAATCGCCCGACCGAGGACGATCTCGCCGCCCTTGATCTCGATCGTCAGCGCTGGGCCCTTGTCCGGGCAGCCGTCGTCGTCGTCGATTCCGTTGAAGGTCTCGGGTTGATTCGGGCACTTGTCCAGATGGTCCGGAATGCCGTCCTGGTCGTTGTCGGGGTCGGGGCAGCCATCGTCGTCCTCGAACCCGTCGAAGTCCTCGGGCTGGTCGGGGCACTTGTCGTGGGCGTCGGGGATCCCGTCGCCGTCACGGTCGCCGTTGTTGCGAGCGAGCAGGTCGATATCCTTCGCCGAGAGGGGACGCTCGACGATGAAGGGCGGGACCGGCGGGGCCTTCGGGGGCGCCGAACCTTTGTTCGGTTTCCGGCTCGTGCGCAGGGGTCGTGGGCGTTCGAAGTGGTACGCCAGGCGCAACAGCAGACGAAAGTCGGCGGCGCCGTATCCAGGACCGAGCGCGACGCCGCCACCGACGCCGACGACGAAACCGGAGCGGTCGCGGTAGCGCAACAAGCTCACGAGCTCGACGGGCGTATCGAGGGATTGCGAGCGCGTCCCGCCCGCCGTGTACGCCAGCACGCCGAGAGCGAGGTTGGCCTCGGCGCTGAGCGAGATGCGCTCGCGCCAGAGCGGGAAGAGCGCGCCGACCGAGATGCGCACCTCGTCGTCGACGACCAGATCCCGAAACACCACGCGCTTGCGGAAGTGGTAGCCGATGTTGACGCCGAGGATGAAGCCGCGGGTGCG
>JAGQJP010000151.1 GCA_020430585.1 Myxococcales bacterium
ACCACGATTCCTCTGGAGAAAACCAAGAGCTTCTACACCGCGCGCGAGAATCAGAGCAACGTCTCGATCCGAATCTACCAGGGCGAATCGGCCAAAGAGACAGACAACCAGCGACTCGGCTCGTTCTCCTTCAGCGGCCTGCAACCCGGTGACGATGGCCGCGGCCTCGTCGAGGTCACCTTCGCCGTCAACGCCGACGGCATCTTGCAAATCTCGGCGCGGGATGCCGTCTCTGGAGCCCGACGAAGCGCGCGAATCGACTACACCAATCGCATCTCGGAGGAGGAAATCCAAGCTCGGCTGGAATCTCCCGAGGACCTCGACCGGATTCAGTTCTAGTCGGCTCTCGCCGAAAGTTGACCCGCCTCGAAAGCTTTGATAGGATGGCCCGATTCGAATACCGAAGGGTGTGAACATGATGAACTTCCGTCGATCCTCGCTATTTGGCCTCCTGCTCATCGCGGCGGCCTCATTTTCACCACAAGCCCACGCGGCGGTCACCGACCCTCTCACCGGCCTACCCTGCAAGCCCGAGCTGGCCAAACGGCACGTCCTCGGCGTGATGGTCGAGAACACACGACCCGCTCGGCCGCAATCCGGGCTGGACAAGGCCGGGGTCGTTGTCGAGGCTTACGTCGAAGGCGGTGTCACCCGCTACATGGGCCTGTTCGTCTCAACGGACGCGGACGTGATCGGACCGGTGCGCAGCACACGCCAGTTCTATGCTAGTTTCGTCCATCAGCTTCACGCTTGGCTCGGCCATTGCTGGGCGAAGAAGACCGGCTACGCGACGATCAAGAAGCTCAAGGTGCAAAACATCGACGGCGTGCGAATCGGAAAGGGGCGAACCCCCTACTTCCGCGTCTCGACACGTGTGCAGCCGCACAATCTCTATACGTCGACCACCGACTTGCGACGCCTGGCCCACACCCGAGGCTGGAAGGACACGACGCTCGCGCCGATGTTCACCTTCAAAGATGACGCGCCGGTCACCAAGCGCCCGAAAGAGCAATACGTCGGCCTGGACTACTCGGGACGCACTTATCTCGCGGAGTTTCGCTATGACCCGACGTCGAACAGCTACAAGCGCTTTCTCTCGACCAAACCTCACCGGATCGGCTCGAGCAAGACCAAAGCCAAGAAAGATGTGCTCAACGGTGCCCCTCACACGCGCGGATCGAGCAAGCAGCTGAGCCCCAAGAACCTGGTTGTGCTGATCATGAAGCAGCGCGTCGTGGACAAGGGTGGTGTGCTCGAGATCACGACTGTTGGCAAAGGCAAAGCGCTCTACTTCATCGACGGCCAGAAGAGCGAAGGTCAGTGGGTGCGAAAGAGCGAGAACAGCCGGTACCAGCTCCTGGACACGAACGGCAAACCCGTGCTGCTCAATCGCGGTCAGACCTGGATCTCGGTGATCGACAACCCGAGCAAGGTTCACACCGAGCTGATCGCCAAGTATCACACGAGGAAAGCCGGCAAGAAGCACGCTCGGACCTCGACGCACAAGACGAAGACCCTTACGTCGCAGCGCTGATCGCTCGCCCTCGCTCCCGCCTGTATCTCATTTGCAACACTCTCGCTAGGCTGACGCAGCCGCACCACAGATTCCGGCGACCGGGCCGGTCGTCCGACGGCCACACCCGAAGAAATTCGCAAATCCTTTCCGAGAGATAGCACACACCCCCGCGATTGGCACCGCGCCTGCAATGCCCTCCATTCGTCAAGACAACGACACACCCTCGATGAGGGTTCGACATACCAGAGAGGTCGAAATGAAACGAACGACGAGATGGATTGGACACGGAATAGCCCTGACACTATTGGCGCTCTTTACGATGGGCGCGTACGCGAGCTGCGAAGTCGATACCCCAGGCGTCTCGGTGGGCTACCACGTCGACGTCGACCCTGTGCACCTGCACGCGACCAGTGGCGACCTCTCGATCGATTACAGCCTCGGCGGGTGGGGCTGCGGCAAGGCGAATGTAGTAGAAGTCTCCTACGTCCTGCTCGACCGCGGTGCGATTCTGGCCGAAGACCACGGCCTCACCTGCAACACCCTCAGCTCGTTGATCTTTCCCACGCTGCCCTGGGGAAGCTACCAACTCGAGGTGCGCGGCTACGACAGTCACGGGCAGCTGATCTACTTGTTCAATGGTTCCATCGTGCATGACGCGCTCGACACCCGCGTGCGCGTCGAATTGTCTCCCTACTGACCCCGTTATCCTCCTTTGTCCCGGCCGGCAGCCACGGTGGCTGCCGGTTTTTTTTTGCCCACGCGGTCCCCGGACACCTCTCGACGTTGGAATGAAGTCTGCATATGAGCTGTTCTGGTATCGAGAACCGGGAGGTGTCCAATGATCACTGGAACGATATTGTTGCTTGCGTGCGCCTCCGCTCTGTTGGCTGCCCAGGCGAGCAGCAGCGCGGCCTCTGGTTCGGCGTTGCGCTTGATCGACAAGAAGAACGCCGATTCCGTCAAACGAATCTTCTGCGCGAACAGCGAGCTGAGCGATATCGCATCGATGAGCCTTCTGACCAACGTCGAAGAGCTCTACTTCATGGAGACCAACATCGCTGACCTGAGGCCGCTGGTCGGGCTCAAGCAACTACGCAAGTTGTATCTGAACCAGACACCGGTGACAGACCTCTCGCCCCTCGGCGAGCTCTGCGAGCTGCGCAAGTTGAACCTAGCGTACACGAAAGTCTCGGATCTTTCGCCACTTTCGTCCTGCGGCAAGCTCGAGGAGATCGATCTGCGCTTCACACCGATCCGCGACATCGCACCACTGTTCGGGCTACCACGGCTCGGACGCGTCTATCTCTTCGGTACGCCGATCGGTGAGGACCAGCTCAACGAGCTGCGGCGTCACAATCCGGCGGTGACCTTCTTCCGTTGAGCTATGGCTTTTGGGGCTGGGGCGTCGGCTTGGGCGTCGAGGTGACCGGCACGAACTTCGTCTTCTGCTCGCGCCAACCGACGCGAAACCAGGTCAACGTGACCTCCTTGCCCTTGCTCCAGGCGTCGTAGAGCTGATGAAAGACGCTGCCGGGTACCTCGTTCGTCGTGCGGATCAGACGCCAGCCACGGTACTTCATCTTCAAGGCGTGCCAGACGCCCGCTTTGGGCCGACTCTGCCCCTCCCAGGTGGAGAGGAATCCGCCCGAGAGATGGACCGTCAGGAGAAACTTCGAGTGGCGCATGAAGTCGCCGAGCGAGGGCACAAGAGCGCGAAACTGCACGGGATCGTATTGATATTCGCGGCGCTTTTTGATCATCCGGAAGACCGCGGTCATATCCGGCAGCGGGGTCTGTCGATGGAGCTGCGGCATCGGCACGGCCTCAAAGGGAGCCTCTTTGGGGCCGATCGTGAGGACGAGCTTCTTGAAGCGCACGTCGTCCCGCAGCGAACGAAAGTCGCGATCCCGCCGCGCGTAGGGGGCGTAGTGCTTCGAGAGGTGGATCGCGATCGAGAGAAAATTCAGCGCCTTCTCTTTCATCCCCTGAAGCGCGAAGGCGCAAGCCAAGTTGTAGTGCCCTCGCGAGTACATCGGATCGATAGCCACCGCCTTCTGTAGCGAGATCATCGCGTTCTCGAAGCGGTGGCGCTTGAGGAAGCGCACGCCCTGCTCGACGTACATCTTCGCCAACCAACGGCTGGGCGACATCACCTCGAATTTGCCATCGAAATAGGCCGAGCCATCGCTTCCGTAGTTGCAGGTCGTGCGATAACGATACCGCGCGATGTACCCCGACCCGGGCAGCTTGTAGGCGTAGTATCCCCCACCGCGGTACTTCTCGGTCGTCATCACGTACGAATAGACGGTGGGGTCGAGCTCCCGCGGCTCGACAGGCTTGAGCGGATAGACCCCTCGCTCCATCATCAGGCGGACGATGTCTTGGGTGATCTTCGTGCCGTTCTGCAGATCGTAGGCGACCTCGGGCTTGCAGCTCGGCATCAACACGATGTAGCGTCCGTCCAGGGTCAACGCCGCGTCGTTGCAGTGATAACAGACGCCCTGTGCCTGCGCCGCGGGGATCAGCGACAGAAAAAAAAGAGCACCAAGGAGCGCCGTTCGGACCGCCTTCATGGCTACCTCGTTGGCAAAGTGAACACCGCCGTCTCCAAATCCTCGTCGATGATACACGAAAATCGTGCGGACGTCAGGGGTGGCTACGCCGAATCGGTTTGGGCGCGACGGGGTGGGTCACCGTGCGCACCTGGTGAGGGCGGCTGAAGCCCATGAACGAGAAGCCGACGCCGAAGATCGCGAACATCGGCAACGAGACCGTGGCGCCTTCGACCTCGAGCTGCACGAAGTGGCCACCTTTCACGCTGACCCGCGCTTTGATGCTGCGGTCGGGGAGCATCTTGCCGAGATACCGCACCAGCGCGGCGCGTTGATCGGAGAGAGCGCGGAACCAGGCGGGCTTGGTCGTCATCGAATCGTAGAGTAGCCCATCGACCATGGAGATCATCCCCTTGGCGACGAAGTGACTCGCCTTGACAAAGCTGCCGAGCGCCGAGAAGAAACGCTTGTGTCGCTCGAGAACCGGCGACGACGACGAAAAGCTCTTCAACATCATCTTTCGTGGGGTCACGCTGACGGCGATCGCGTCGAAATCTCGTAGAAGATTGCGGAGGAATGACGGCATCTCGGGTTCGATTTTGTTCTTCAACGCCGCCGGTGGCGAGAAGGCCGCCGACATCAGCACCGATGGGCCATGCATCGTGCGAAGCTTTGCGATAAGGCTATTTTGCGGCGCCTTTGGCGTTCCGCTGAGCTTCGCAGCGCGGAGCAGCTCGGCGTCGGTCCCAATCAGCAACGTACCACCCGGCAGCCACCCCACGCCGGGCTTCGAGCGACGGTCGGCAAGGAAGAGCAGCGCCTTGCCGACGCGCTGCATCTTCTTCTCGAGCCGCATCGTCCGCGCGAGGGCCCGAGCGGTCTGCTGGGGGATCGCCCCGCCGATGACGAGAATTCCCTGCGGCTCGAGCTCGGGCCCGACGAAACGCAAGGCCAACGAGACGAAGCGCGACGCACGGCGGACGTCGACCCCAAAAACTTGCTTCCACTCGGCGATCTGGTCGTCGAGCTTGCGCCGCGCCCAGCTCAGCTGCCGCAAGAAGGCGGGTGAGCCCGTGACGAAGGGCTGCTTCGCCAACTCGTCGAAGCGTTTATAGAGCGTCGGAACGTACGTCCCGCTGTCGACGGTGAGCACCAGGTCGGCGTTCGTCGGCAGGTAGCGGAACAGCACGTCCGCCGATGCCGGACGGCCCAGCGGTTTGTCCGGCGCACCGAGCAAGAGAAACATCAGCAAGATTGTGGACATCGAACACCTCCCGGAGATCGAGCGCCCCCGAGCGGGCACCGCCGCACGCCGGAGGATGACGGATGATATCTGCAGCCGTTCTACGGTACGACGCTTTCGAAGAGCACGTCAAGTCGCCAACCGCCGCGTCGTCGGCAGAAATAGAACCACCCAATCGCGCCGACGATTCCACCTCCGCATCGCCAGACCAGGCGGCTCGCCGCTCTGGCGAATCGTCGCCGCTCTTCTTGCACCCGAGCGATTGCGTCGTATAATCCAACGTGCGCAGTGCGTCTGTTGCGTAACCGAACGAACGAGAACGACGAAACAGAAGGTGAGGCGGTGTCCGACGAGTCGAGCAGCCAGCTACGCGACCTGATGGTTCGCTATCAAGGCGGCGACACTCGGGCGTTCCGGGAGCTGTACGGGGCGCTCGTACCCGCGATGCGTGGCTACCTGATCTCGCTCGTCGGATCACAGCTCGTCGACGACGTGCTGCAGGAGGCGTTCATTCGCGTTCACCGCGTGCGCCACACCTACCGCGACGACGCGCCCGTCAAGCCCTGGATCTACGCGATCGCGCGCTACACGGCGATCGATCGGATCCGGAAGCAGCAGCGCGTTCGGCGGGAGATCGGAGACGCCGAGCTGGAACGCTTCGGCGAGGTGGAGCGCGATCCGACGACGGCGATCGCGATTCGACAGATGTGGCAGCTGATCGACAGGCTGCCCGAGAGCCAGCGCGAAGTGCTGGTGTTGCAGCGCCTGGGGGATCTCTCGATCAAAGAGATCGCCGACACGCTGCAAACGACGGAGGGCGCGGTGAAACAGAAGCTTCATCGCGCGTACAATAGTCTGAAGAGCTGGTTGGGCGTACCATGAGCGGCCTCGATCTCGACAAACGACTCGCAATGCTGCATCCGGGCTCGCCCGCGGGCGAGGAGCTGCCGAGCGACCTCGAACGGCTGCTCGCCGAGGAC
>JAGQJP010000152.1 GCA_020430585.1 Myxococcales bacterium
AGAGCATATCCGCCAGCGCTGGCCCCACGATCAGCACGCGGAAGTCGGCGCGCGCGGCTTCGCCGAAGGACTCGCTGATCGGCGGGGCGTCGCGTTCGAGGGGCGCTCGAGTTTTGGGGGTGATGGTGATCTTCATTTCGGCCTGATCGTGATCGAGAACGGCTTGGCCCGCAGCTCGCGCGTGTCGACGGGCAGCCGGTTCTGGTTGTGCCGAACCCAATCGGCGGCGACGCGATCGAGGGGCGAGTTGACGTTCACCTTCTCGAAGCGGGCCATGTCGCTCAGCTCGACGACGAAATCCGCCAGCGACCAACTCGGAGCCCACTGATTGGAGTGACAGACCGCCTGCCCGCGGATGTTCGGATGGAAGATCGGCGTCTGCCAGGTCACGTTCGGCGCCTGCGTCGGATAGCCCGCGGTGAGCTGGATCGTGCACTTGTGCAGGTTCGTTTCGACCACCTGATTCGAGGCGTTCTTCATCAAGCCGCGACAACGAAAGGTGAGATGAAACGTGTGCGGCGGGTCGCCGACGCAGGAGAGATCGAACCAGTCGCATTGCGCCGCGAGCTTCTTCAGCTCCTCGGCGTCGTTGCGCATCCGGATGTCGCGACGGCGGCTCATCGGTCGGCCCCCGCGACGAAGGTCGAGGTCAAGAGCAGCAGGTCGCCGCTCTTGGTTCCCTGCTCCTCGAGGGATTTGTCTCCGAGAAAGCCCTTTCCCGTGCGCTTGTTCGACAGCTCGTAGCTCACGGGGTTCCCGTCGGGCCCGGTCACGGGCAAGCCGAGTTGGCTGACGAGCTCGGGCAAAAGGGTGCCCACGGGGACGTCGCCCGGAAGCTCGACGTCGAATTCCTGATTGGTGTCGGCGCGCACGATCGAAACTTGTACTTGGCCCATCGTTCTGTCCTCGTTCTCTCTTGTGGATTCGAGCTCGCTCTACAATCTGACGAAAAGCGCTTCGAAGCTCAAGAGCCGCTCTGTTTCTGTCGTGGTTTCCAATAGTTCGAGAAGTCCTTCGCCAACGCGAAGGCGCGATATTCGAACCCTTCGCGGTTGCGCGCAACCAGCACGTGGGCCGGCGGGATTCCGACCTCGAGCAGCGTCTTGTCGCCGTAGGGATGGTCCCGCTTGAGCTCGGGAAGCAGCACGGGCGCTCGCGTTTCGCCGCACTCGGGGCAGCGCGCCTGCTCTTCGGAGGCGCGTCCGAGGAGGTCGAAGTGCGGCCGGCTCTCGTCGCAGCTCGCGCAGTGAAAGGCGATGACGAGATCGCGGTCTTCGATCTGAATCGTCGCTTCGGTGCCGAGCTCGGCCTCGACATAGTGCAATAGGTCGTTGCAGGTCGCCGTCTGGGCCGACAGTGGCAGCTCGCGGATATCGTTGGCGTCGATCGGGTCGACCCAATTGTGGGTCGCGCAGCTATCGGAGATGAGCAGCTCGTTGTCGAACCAGACGTCCGAGAGCCCGTACATCCCGAGGCGACGGCCACTCGGGATCGCCAGGCCGTGGAGGTGTCGCACGGCGATCTGGACCTGCAGGCCAGCGATGATCGAGCTCACCGTCGGCACCGTCGGGATCGCTCGCCCTTTGCCTTCGGCGCGTGCCAGCTTGAGGCAGCTCATCTGCTTTTCGAGTGTGCGTCGGTCGTACTCGTTCAGCCCGCATTCGTAGCACGGCCGGTCGGCGCCGTGGTAGACGCGGACGTCGCCGTTCAAGTGGTCGAGCCCCGCGTCGATGAAGAGCTTGCCCAGGCGGTAGCAGGCGCGGTTGAGGCGGAAGCGCGCTTCGATATTGTCGAGGCAGCCGATCACCACGTCGGCGTTGGCGATCACGCCGAGGCCGAGGTCGTAGTTGATGTTGCCGACGATCGGCACCACGTGGCAATCCGGGTTCAGCTCGCTCACCTCTTCGGCTGCCGCGTCCGCCTTGTAGCGCCCGACGTCGCTCTGGCGGAAGAGCACCGAGCGGGTCAGATTGCTGTCTTCGATGCGATCGAGGTCGAAGAGCACGATCTGCCCGACCCCGAGGAGGGCGAGGTTCTTGAGCACTTCGTTGCCGAGCGCCCCCGCGCCGATCACCAGGACCCGGGCGTTGGCCAGGATCTCCTGCTCCCACCAGCGGATCAGGCGAAAGCGCTGATAGCGGTCTTCGGTGACGAGATCGCGGCGGATCACGATCCGCCCTGGATGCGTCTCGGCCGCTGGCTCTTGGGCGGCGGCGCCAGATCCCTCGGGCGCGCCCTTCTTTCCGGAGAGTATGCGAATCTTCATGGTCACAACCGATTCAAGTCGATCATTTCCTCGAGGGTTCGATCGAGGATGTCAAATTCCGTCCCCATTCGACGCAGCAAGGAATAGCCCTCGGATTGCACGGGCAGCTCGAGTGGCGTGTAGACCCGCAGCGGTGCCTGTCCGAGGACGCGCACGAGCAGGCGAGAGAAGACTTGTTCGAGGCCGTCGGCGAGCGCTTCGAGCTCGCGCTGGATCGCGCGGTATTCGGCGCGGTACTGTTTCGGCCCATTCGCTTGGGGCCTCGCGCGCCCCGAGATCTTGATCCGCGCTCCGGGACGCGGTCCTTGCCACGCTTGCGCCGCGACGCCCGACGAATCCAGGCGCTCGAGGCGAGAGCCGCTCGAAAACAGCAGCATCCCGCGGTTGGCGACGGCGAGGATCACCTCGCGGGCTGGGCCCTGCTGCTCTTCGGGGAAGAGCGTACGGATCATCTCCGACATCACGAGCTTTTCGCTGAGCATCAAGGCGAAATGCAGAAGCGGTGCGAAGAGGCGCCGCGTGGTCGGGCCGGATTCTTCGACCGCCGCCTCGAGGCTCTTGGCGAACTCGACCCCCAACGTCGTCGGGTAGATGTAGCGGTTGGACGGCAGCAGCAGGTCCTCGTCGTCGACGGCGATCCCACCGGGTAGCACCTGGCAGACGACGCCGAAGCGTCGGATCTGGGCGCCGAGGATCTCCGATTCGCCCGGGGTCAGATCGGCGGCGACGTAGATCGGCTCGCGCTTGAGCGCCTTCTTCAACTGCCGCTCGTTGGTGTCGCGCCGCAACGTGGCGAAGTACTGGGCGAGGGGCTCACGCTGCCCGCGCTCGACCTCTGGCACGACCAGGTGCGTCGGATCGCGGGGAAACTCGTCCATCTTGCCGAAGCAGGAGAGGCAGTAGGGAATGTAATACGCCGAGGCGCCTTTGCAGGAGCGGCAGATGTAGCGCTGCCGTTGGCCCTGGATACGCACCTCGACAGGGCGCGCTTGGCGCTGGCGCGTGGCCTTGACCGTGATACGGATCGGTTTGGGCTCGTCGGTCATCGTACATCCGACGATAGCACCGATCCCCGGCGATTGGCAATCCGCTCGGCGGCCCCTTTTTTGGTTGAACGCCCAGGCGATGTGGCCTATCGTCGAAAGCTATTCACGAGCGGTCAGCGACAGGAATCGAGGGCTCCATGGTCGAACGAGGTCCGAAACGGAAAGTGCTCACGCGGGACGAGTTTCTGCGGGGCGTGGAAAACAAGCGCTTCATCGTCCAGGCGGAGATGATCGTCACCCCGGCGGTGACCGCTCTGGCTCGGCAGCAGGGGATCGAGCTCGTGGTCGCCGATAGCACCGCCCGCGCCGACGAGGCGGATCCTCGCGCGCGGATGATCGTCGACACCGTCTACGAGGTCCTCGGCGAGCTCGCCGCTCGTCAGGCCGATCCGGTCGACGTGCCCGCCGGCTTCGAGGGTCGGCCGAAGCTCTACGGCAGCGTCCATCGCTCCCTCGAGGAGCGCGCCGTCGGCCAGCGCGCGGTGGTGACGACGACGGGCTTCAACCGACCGGGTATCGTCGCGATGCTCACCCACACGATCGCCCAGCTAGGTGTCGATATCCTCGACATCAGCCAGACGATCATCTCGGATTTCTTCACGATGATCATCGTCGCCGACCTCGAGGGCACACGGGAGCGCGGTCTCAGCTTCCGGCAGTTCAAAGACGAGCTCGAGGCATCGGCCCACGCCCTCGGCGTCGAGATCATGGTCGTCCACGAGGACATCCTCAACGCGATGCACAGGATCTGAGATGCTGTTTTGGACCTCGTCGGAAATCCAAGAGACGCTGCGGATGATCGAGAGCGACGCCCTCGACATTCGCACCGTGACCATGGGCATCTCACTACGCGACTGCGCCGCCGCCGACGGCGACCTGCTCTGTGGCCGCATCGAAGAGAAGGTACGGCGCTGCGCCGAGCGGTTTCTCGACGCTGTTGCCGAGGTCGAAGAGCTCTACGGCGTTCCGATCGTCAACCGTCGGATCGCCGTGACGCCGATCGCCATCGTCGCTGAGTCCGCCGAGTCCGCCGACTTCGCTGAGGTCGGGATGACCCTCGACCAGATCGCACGCGAGATCGGCGTCGATTACATCGGCGGCTTCTCGGCGCTGGTCGAGAAGGGCGCGACGCCGAGCGACGACCGACTGATCGACGCGATCCCCCGCGTGCTCGCGGAGACCGAGCGCCTCTGCGCCTCGGTCAACGTCGCCAGCACCCGGGCCGGGATCAACATGAACGCGGTGTTGCGTATGGGTCGCGTGATCAAGGAGACCGCCGAGCGCACCGCGGGCGCCGATGCGATCGGCTGTAGCAAGCTCGTCGTCTTCGCCAACGCACCGGACGACAACCCCTTCGTCGCGGGCGCGTTCCACGGGGTGAGCGAGCCGGACTGCGTGATCAACGTCGGCGTCAGCGGCCCTGGGGTGGTGCGCCACGCCGTGGAACGACTGCTCGCCCTCGAGCCGAAGGCCGACCTCGGGCGCGTCGCCGAGACCGTCAAGCGGATGAGCTTCAAGATCACGCGCGCAGGCGAGCTGATCGGCCGTGAGGTCTCGCGCCGCTTGCCCCTGACGCGCTTCGGTATCGTCGACCTCTCCCTCGCGCCCACGCCAGCGGTCGGCGACAGCGTCGCCCGGATCTTGCAGGCGATGGGTCTCGAGTACGCGGGCGCGCCAGGGAGCACGGCGGCGTTGGCGCTCTTGACCGACGCGGTGAAGAAGGGCGGCGTGATGGCCTCGTCGTACGTCGGTGGGCTGTCGGGCGCATTCATCCCCGTCTCCGAGGACGCCGGGATGATCGAGGCGGTCGAAGCGGGGGCGCTCTCGATCGAGAAGCTCGAGGCGATGACGGCGGTCTGCTCGGTTGGGATCGACATGGTGGCGATCCCGGGCGACACGTCGGCGGAAACGATCGCCGCGATCATCGCCGACGAGGTAGCGATCGGGATGGTCAACAACAAGACGACGGCGGTGCGGATCATCCCCGTTCCCGGGCGCGACGCTGGCGAGATCGTGCACTACGGCGGTCTGTTGGGAAGCGCGCCGATCATGCCCGTGAGCCGCTTCGACAGCTCGCGCTTCGTCACTCTCGGCGGCCGCATTCCGGCACCGATCCACAGCTTGCGCAACTGAACTGGAGGGTACGATGTATGCACGGCGACGGGCTCGCTTCGTCGAGTCGATGGAACCGGAAAGCGTGGCGGTCCTCTTCGGCGAAGAGGTGATGCTACGCAATCGCGATACCGAGCACCGCTTTCGCCAGGACTCGAACGTCTGGTATCTGACCGGCCTCGAAGAGCCGCAGGTGGTCTGCCTCTTCGTGCGCCCCGCCGAGGGCGACGGGGAGCTGATCCTCTTCGTCGAGCCGAGGGACGCGACCAAAGAGTGCTGGACCGGGCCGATGGTCGGGCTCGAGGGCGCGACGGCGGTATACGGCGCCGACGTTGCGGCGTCGATCGCAGAGCTGACGCCGATTCTCGCCGAACGCATGGGCAACATGGCGACGCTCTACTATCGGCTGGGCGATCACGAGGCGCGGGACCGGCTCGTCCTCGACGCTCTGCGTCGCGTTCGCGGAATGGCGCGGCAGAACATCTCGGCGCCGACGACGATCATCGATCCGACGCCGATCCTGCACGAGATGCGGCTGATCAAGGACACCGACGAGATCGCATGCCTGCGGCGCGCCTGCGCCCTCAGCGCTGACGGCCACCGCGAGGCGATGCGCGTGGCACAGGTCGGGATGTTCGAGTACGAGGTCGAGGGCTTTCTCGAGGGCTACTATCGCCGCGGCGGAGCGAGGCGCAACGCCTTCGAGCCGATCGTTGCCGCGGGCCCGAATGCCACGGTGCTGCACTACACCAAGAACGATCGACGGATCGCCGCCGGCGATCTGTTGCTGATCGACGCGGGAGCCGAAGTCGACTACTACTGTGGCGACATCACGCGGACCTTTCCCGTCGGCGGTCGATTCTCCGATGAGCAGCGCGCGATCTACCAGCTCGTCCTCGACGCGCAGAAGGCGGCGATCGCTGTCGTGAGGCCGGGGTTGCCCTGGGACGGTGTGCATCAAGCGGCCCTCGAGGTGTTGGTCGACGGGCTCATCGCCCTCGGGCTGCTCGGCGGAACACGCGAAGAGGCCCTCGAGAGCGGCAGTTACAAGGCGTACTACATGCACAAGACCGGCCACTGGCTCGGCCTCGACGTCCACGACGTCGGCGAGTACGGCAAGCCCGGCGCTTGGCGCGAGCTCGAGCCGGGGATGGTGCTCACCGTCGAGCCCGGCCTCTACATCGCGCCGGGCAGTGAGGCCGACGAGCGATACCACGGCATCGGCGTGCGCATCGAAGACAACCTGCTGGTCACCGAAGATGGCGGCGAGGTGCTCACCGGCGGCGTGCCCAAAGAGATCGACGAGATCGAGGCCTGGGTTCTCGGCGCACCGCTCAGCTAAAGACGCCAGAGCCGTCGCTCAGCGTGTAGAGCGGTTCAGTCGACGTGAGCTGGAGCAGCTCGTGGCGATCGAGCCGCGTCGAGAGCGTGAGCGAGTGGCGCGCCTCGACTCCGCTGTAGGGATCGTAGGCGACGAGCTCGAAGAGCCCGTCCGGCGAGAGTCGAAAACGCGCACCGACCTCGACGCGGCGCTGATCCTGATTCTCGAATCCCGAGAAGACATACTCTCCGAGCAGCTCGTTCTCTTTTTGTAGCCGACCTTCGCCCTGGAACAGCTTGAGGGTCACCGTGTTCTTCGGATCGAGGTTCGAGGTGAAGACCCGCGTCTGTTCGAAGGGCAGCGGCGTCGAGCGCTCGATCACCGGAACACTGTAGCCTCCGGCGGTGGCCAGACGCACGGTGTTCGGCAGTGACTCGACGACGATCGGCCGAATCTCGCCGCCCTCCCAGAGCGCTGAGGCGAGCAGGGCCGCGCCCTCGGCAGGAGCGAAGAGCGGATCGACGATGTTCGTCGGGCGCTTGCCGAACTGGCTGGCGATGCGCTGGTGCACGACCGGGACGAGGGTCGGACCGCCGATCGCGATCACCTGATCGACCGCATCAGGGCGCAGATTTGCCTCGGCGCAGGCCTGTTCGATCGACCAGGCGACGCGGGCCAGCAGCTCTTCGGCGGCATTGCTCACGTCGCCGCGGGTGATCGAGAGCCGCGTCTCCTCTTTGCTTTTCGAGATCCGACCGACGACGAACTCCGTCGACTCGTGGTCGGTGAGCTGCATCAGCGCGCGCTCGACCTGATGCCGCATCTTCGCGTAGGCCGAGCGCGAGTTGGAGAAGTCGACCCCCGAGAGGCTCGAGACGTTCCGCAGGCAGTGGCGCACGAGTCGGTCGATCAGGTTGTTTCCGCCGAAGACGCCCTCACCGGACTGGCCGAGCAGCTGGATCAGCTCCTGCTCGACGTAGAACAGGGCGCAGTCGACTCCGCCGGCGCCGACGCGAACGACGGCGATGCGAGCGGGCTCGGGGTGCACTTGGGCGAAGCTGATCGCCGCCGCGGCGGGCTCGGAGAGCAATCGGATCTCTTCGAATCCGGCGATTTGCGCCGCCTCCTTCATCGCGTGGCGTTGGTTCACCGTCGCGTGGAGCGGGACGGTGAGCACGGCATGTCGGATCTCTTCGCCGAGATGGCGTTCTGCCAATGCGCGGATATAGCTGAGGACGATCGCCGCGACCTGTTGGACGGGGCGAACGTGTCCTCGCGGTTTGACGCGGACCTCGTGGTTCGGGCCCTCGGCGAGGGCGAACCCCAGGGTGCGGCGAAGCAGCGCGACGTGCGGCGAGAAGTGGTACTGCCCGAGGAGGCGCCGAATCTGGTCGATCGCGTCCGCTGGCGAGCCGACGAGATATCCCTGTGCCCGGTTGCCGACGAGATAGGCGTCGTCCTCCAGAAAGGTGACGATCGATGCGTGGCGGGCGGCGCCGTCGAGGTCGCGCACCCACTCGCAGCGCTCTCCGGCCTGGTGTGCGGCGATGCAGAAGTTCGTTCCGAAATCGATACCGATCGCTGGTTTGGTCACGTTCTCTCGTCGCTCCTCGCCATCATCTTTCCGATTCGCGCTGCAGCATCGTGTCGGCGTAAGCTCGCCGCCGTTGTGTATCGCGGAGCGCCGCGTACGCTTCGTTGACTTGAACCGTGATCGTCCAGAGACTTTCGCGATCGGGCCCCTCGATCTGGGGATAGTGGTCCGGGTGAAACTGCCGCAAGCGCCAGCGGTAGGCGGTGTCGATCTCGCCGCGCTCGGAATCGGGGCGCACCCCGAGTAGCTCGAAGAAGTTCACGTCGCGGATCACGGCGGTCAGCGAGCGAACATAGTCCAGCATCTCGTCGTTCGAGCCCCAGAGCGCGCCGCTCTCTCGCTCTGGCGCTGGTGGCTCCTCCATCCGCGCCGGGCCGGTAGGCTCGTCGACGCTCAGGTGACCGTCGCGCAGGCGGCTGATCTCGGCCCAATCGCTTTCGATCGAGGACTCGTCGACCGAGACTTCTGCCGCCTCCATCGCCAGCTCGGGGATGTCGGACTTGATCATCCAATCGACGAACGTCGAAATCCGCGAATAGAGGCGGTTGAGGGCGTGCAGATGGTCGGCCGAGACGCGGCCGACGAAGCGGTTGGGGCGAAAACGCTTGCTCCACTCTTGGAATTTGTTGACCAGCTGCTCGACCGTCGAGTCCTCATCGAGCCCCAGCAGGCCGAAGACCTCGGCACGCCGGGCGAGGACGATCGCGTCGTAGATCTCCGATTCGAGATCCTTGTCGGCGTCGCTGGTGTCGAAGGAGTCGATGTAGATATTGAGATACTGTCCGATCTCGGCTGGCACATCGGTGAACTCGACGCCGATCCCCGCGCTCAAGCCGCGCAGGAAGATCTCGGTCTCTTCGACGTGGTGACGGACGACGCCCGAGATACAGGCTTCGCTTCCGACCGCGAGCTGCGGAATGCGGATCCGGATCTCACCCCCCAACGGCGGCGCCTCGCTGGTCTTCACGAAGGCACCGCTCGGCGAGATATCGTTGATGTAGGCCGGTGTCCACGAGTCTTCGCTCGTCGTCGCAACGAGAGCGAAGAGGGACACCGGATGCCGTGTTTCGCGGCGGCTGACGTAATCGGATTGGTCCATCATCGCTCGGGGTGTGCCAGAAAGTCGATATCGTAGCGCTCGTTCGCCGCCGCCACAAGCGATTTGGCGTAGGCGTTGGCATTTCGCACGATCTCTCCCTCGTCGGTCGCCACCAACCGCTTGTCGTCGACGACCACGCGCCCGTTGATGATCGAGGTGCGCACGCGCTGACCCGTTCCGCAGTAGAGCAGGGCCGCCGCCGGGTCGTGGCAGGCGGCGCCGGCGTAGCCGATGTCGTTGAGGTCGAAGAGCACGAGGTCTGCTGCCTTGCCCGGTTCGAGTGAGCCGATCTCGTCTTCGCGGCGTAGCACACGCGCTC
>JAGQJP010000153.1 GCA_020430585.1 Myxococcales bacterium
CCGCGTGCTGATTCAGCTGATCGAGCAAGACCCGGCACTGGGAAAGACGATGCTAGACTCCCACCCCTTCGTCTGGGCCGAGGTCGAATACGCCCTGCAGCACGAAATGGCGATGCGCCCGGAGGATTTCCTGCGGCGCCGCACGCGGATCTATCTCACGACGCGAACACAGGGGATCGATGTGCTCGAGGAGATCGGCGAGCGTTTTGCCCGCTTTCACGGCTGGTCCGACTCGACACGGCGCGAGCAGGTCGAGCGTTTTCGCGACTACGTGCGCCTGCGCCGCAGCCACTATCGGACAGGCGCCGACTGAGCGACGCTCAGCTGTAGGAATCGAGGGCTTGTCGCAGGTCGGCGATGATGTCGTCCGCGTCTTCCAAGCCGACGGACATGCGGATCAGGTTGTCAGAGATGCCGAATCGCGCCCGCTCGCCGCTGTCGAAATAGCTCATCAGCGCGGGCTGCTCGATCAGGCTCTCGGTGCCGCCGAAGCTCGGAGCGACCAGCGGCAAGCGCACCTTGTCGATGAACCGACCGGCGGCGGCGAAGTCGCCGGCGACCTCGAAGCTCACCACACCGCCAGACCCCCGGAGCAGCCGGCGCGCCAATTCGTGATCGGGGTGGGACTCGAGCCCCGGATAGTAGACGCGAACGACCTTCGGATGCGACTCGAGGAAGCGCGAGACGCGCAGCGCGTTCTCGTTGTGCCGCTGCATCCGCAGCGGAAACGTCTTCAGCCCGCGACTGATCAGATATGCCGACGCGGGTGAGAGGATCGCTCCCGTGATCCCCTGCAGCTGGCGTATCGGCAAAACCAGGTGCCAGGCGCCGATGACCGCCCCCGCGAGGACGTCGTTGTGACCGCCGAGGTACTTGGTCGCGCTATGGATCACCAGATCGACGCCGAGCTCGAGGGGGCGCAAGTTGTAGGGCGTCGCGAAGGTCGCGTCGATGATCACCTGCGCGTCGACGGCGCGGGCCGCTTCGACGACGCGCGCGACGTCGCAGAGGTAGAGGTAGGGATTGGTCGGCATCTCGAGCAGCACGACGCGGGTGCCCGGCCGGATCGCCTCGATGATGCGCGAGGCGTCGACCGCTGGAACCTCCGAGCACTGGACACCGAAACGCGGGAGGATCTCCTCGCAGAACTGTAGCGTTCGGCGATAGCTCTGCTGGGTGTAGACGAGGTGATCGCCCGCGGAGAGGAGAGCGAGGAGCGTCGTGGTGATCGCCGCCATTCCGCAAGAGAAGAGCAGCGCGTCGTCGGCGCCCGGCCCCTCGAGCGCGCAGAGCTGTCGCGCGAGGGCGCTCACCGTGGGGTTCCCGTAGCGACCGTACTCCGGGCGCTCGAGCTGCCCGGTCTTGAGAGCGAACAGCTCGGCGGTGTCGTCAAAGAGGAATGTCGCCGACTGAACGATCGGTGGTGTCAACGATCGGTAGCGGTTTCCTCGGTCGATGCTGGCGTGGATCGCCTCTGTTGCGTAAGGAATCTTGCGATACTGCTCGTCGCTCATGCTCACCTCTTCGAATCGCGCGACTCACGCTTGACGCGTCGGCGCACGAGCTCTCGAACCACGTCCACTTCGAGGGGACCGTCGGTCAATACGCGATGTCCATTGATGAACAGCGCAGGCGTCCGGGTAATCTTCAGCTCGGCGGCGAGACGCCGATCGCGCCCCAGTTGCTGCGATACCGTCATGTCGCGCAGCAGCTGGGCGAACCGCTTCGGATCGAGGTCGACGTCGCGCGCATAGGCGATCAACTTGTCCGCCGAGCGCTTGCCTCGATTGGCGAAAAGTGCGCGTACGTACTCGGTGTACTTCCCCAGCCGATCGGCGGCGAGAACGGCCAGTGCCGCCAGCTCGGAACCCATCCGCCGGGGATCGACCACGTGCTTGAACACGACGCGCACGCGCCCAGCACTCACGACCCTTCGCAGCCAGTCCTCCAGCCCCACTGAAAAGCGCGCGTCCTCCATTCCGATGGGATCGCGAAAGAGTACGAGCGTCAGCGGCGCAGCCCGCTTCCCCATCGACGGCGAGCCATCCAGCGGCAGGCGCACCGCCTTCGGTTCCAGCCGTGGGCCGAGCACGACGCCGCTCGACCGGACCAGCGTGTAGGGCTCGGAGGGCGGCGGCTTCGAACCGATTCGTCGCCTCATCGCGCTCTGCTCGTA
>JAGQJP010000154.1 GCA_020430585.1 Myxococcales bacterium
CGACTGCGATGACCCCTGTCGTTTGGCGCAGCTGTGTGCAATCGACGCCAATTTCATTTTCGGAGCCGATCACCAGGTCAAATTCGTGGCTTTCGCCTCTGACAGTCAATGTGGCTTTTTCCGTCATAGCGCTGATCCTTTCCCGAACAAGCCGAAAGCGGACTTCAGCCTGTTCGAACGGGCGTGGAGGGGAATCGTATAAACGTCACGAGCGTTACTTATCACGCGCGTCTGAGGCTGTCAAGGCACCCGTGGGCTCGGTTTTCCCAGGCCATCGGGCGATCGGGGACGCTCTTTCCTCTTGACCAAAGGGCGGCGGTAAATGTATGAATATTAGCGTATTTTAAACTAAAGGCGCCGCGGGACGAACGACGTCGACACCGCCGCGCTTCAGAAGGAGATCCGATGAGCGTAGAAGAACGAATTCGAGATCAGGTGAGTGGGCACGAGATCGTGCTCTACATGAAAGGAACACCAGAGGCTCCCCAGTGCGGGTTCTCGCATCGGGCGGTGCAAATCCTGATGGCCTGCGGCGTCGACGAGGTCTTCGCGGTCAATGTCCTCGACGACCCCGAGATTCGCCAGGGCATCAAGGAATTCTCGAGCTGGCCTACGATTCCTCAACTCTACGTCAAGGGTGAGTTCGTCGGTGGCTCGGATATCATGACCGAGATGTACCAGAGCGGCGAGCTGCAAGAGCTCTTGGGACACCCGAAACCGTAGAACGCGACGCGTCCTCGCCGACGACGCTACTCGACCCGCCAGGTCTGCCCAGAATTCAGGAGCTTCTTCAAGTCGCCCGCGCCCCGCTGGGAGGTGACGCTCTCGATCTGCGCGCGCAGCTGGCGATCGTAGACCGGCGCCTCGACGTTGCGGATCACGCCCAGGGGCAAGGGGAAGTGAGGCGGCGTCATCTCCGCCAGCAGCACGTGGTAGGCCAGGCTGCCTCGCTCATCGTGGCGGGCGATCTCCCCTTCGGTGATGCCGTTACCGAGCGCGACGACGCGCGGCGTCATCTGATCGAAGACGATACCCTTGTCCCGATCCTTGCCGAAGATCAGCGGCTCGCCGTGCTTGAGCTCGATCGTCGTCTCCGCCCGATTCGCGGCCTCGCGGACATCGTCCCACGTCCCGTCGTTGAAGATGTTGCAGTTCTGCAGAATCTCGATGAACGAGGTCCCGGCGTGGCCGTGGGCCGTCGTCAGCGTGTCCCGGAGATGGGCCGCATAGACGTCGATGCTGCGCGCGACGAAGGTCGCTCCGGCCCCGAGGACCAGAGAGATCGGGTTGACGGGTCGATCGAGGGAGCCGTACGGCGTCGACTTCGCTCGCTTCCCCACCTCCGACGTCGGCGAGTATTGCCCCTTCGTCAACCCGTAGATTCGGTTGTTGAAGAGCATCAGGTTGACGTCCATATTGCGCCGAATCAGGTGCAGTAGGTGGTTGCCACCGATCGAGAGCGAGTCGCCGTCGCCCGTGGCGATCCAGACCGAGAGCTCGGGGTTGGCGATCTTGATCCCGCTCGCCAGCGCCGGCGCGCGCCCGTGGATCGAGTGAAACCCGTAGGTGTTCATGTAATACGGGAAGCGGCTCGAGCAGCCGATACCCGAGACGACGACGAACTTCTCCTTGGGAATCCCGAGCGTCGGAAGCACCGCCTGGACGGCGCTGAGGATCGCGAAGTCACCGCATCCCGGGCACCAGCGCACCTGTTGGTCGCTCTGGAAGTCTTTCTTGCTCAATTTGACGAGCTCGCTCATTGGCGGTCCCCCCTGGAGAGCGCTTCGATCGCGCCATA
>JAGQJP010000155.1 GCA_020430585.1 Myxococcales bacterium
CCGCTCGATCATCGCTCCGATCTCTTCTCGGTCGGGATGGTGCTCTACGAGATGCTCACTGGCGTCAATTTCTACGCCGATGAAAACGAATTCAACCAAATGGAGCGGGTCAAGAAGGTCGATCTCGAGCTACCGACCAAGCTCAACCCCAAGGTTCATCCCGATCTCGAACGGGTCTTGATGAAAGCGCTCCACGTCGATGTACACCAGCGCTATCCGCGAACGCTGGACTTCGCCGACGCACTGGGTGAGTACGCCGAACGCGACGAGAAGCGCTTCAGCGACGCGGATATGAAGCAGTTCATGGCCTCGGCGTTCAGCAGCGATCTCGACGAAGAGCTGCGGCGGATGAAGGAGATCATGTCCGTCCGCTGGCCCTCACCGGGCGGTCCGCCCGTGGTTCCCGACGCCCCCGAAGAGGATGAGCTGGAGCTCGGCGATGATCTCGTGGAGATCGAGGAAAAGCCCGTCGCCGTTCCGCCGCCAGCGAAGGCCCCGCGCAAGACCAAGCAGATGCTGATGCTGGCGACGCTCGGCTTGATCGTCTTGTTGATTGTGCTGATGATCGTGGTGATGCGGTAGGTCGGCAGACGAGGGCATGGCCTGGCGCGCGGCCGGCGGACTCTCGGACGGACTACTCTTCGTACGCGAGCGACCTCGGATCTGCTACTCTTCGTACTTGATCGACCGCTTCGCTTCCCAGGTTCCGCCGTCTACCATGCTCTTCTCGTAGCCCCAGCGCCCCTTCAGCTTCTTTCCGTCGCGGCTCAGGTTGAAGAACCCGCGCCCTCGACGTGTCAGCTGCCCGCTCGTGAGGTCGCCCTTCTCTTCCCAGCTGAAGCGCAGCAAATTGCCCTCGAGCTTGCCGTTGATCGTGCCCTTGACGCCGTTGAAGCGGGTGTAGGAGCCGGCCACGTAGGTTCCGCGCTGCTTGAGCTGCATCTCGCCCCACTCCGAGTCCCAGGTGCCCGTGAAGGAATGTCGCAGCTGGAAGTAGTCGGGCTTGACGACATAGCCCATCGTGCCCGGGGTACAGCTCACCGCGGAAAGAGCCAGCATCAACAGTACCGATCGTCGCATCTCCCCCCTCCTTGCTCAGGAATTCGACCACGACTTGCGCGGTGCCCGAGCGCGAAAACTGCGTCGAGAATCGCCGCTCTCCTCGATCCGATAAGCCGAGGGATCGGCCAATAGGCAACGCAAAAAGCGGTTGTTCAGCGAGTGGCCCGGGCAGAACGCCGTCACCTTGCCATCGATCTGCGCATTGACGAGCGAGAAATCACCGATCACGTCGAGCACTTTGTGTCGCACGCACTCATCGGGAAAGCGCAAACCGTCGGGATTGACGCAGCTCGTCTCGTCGAAGACGACAGCGTTCTCGAGGCTGCCGCCGCGAATCAACCCAGCCTCGCGCAGCTTCTCGAGCTCGGAGACGAAGCCGAAGGTGCGAGCCGGCGCAATCTCGTCGACGAACGCTGCGTCATCGTCTCGGTAGATGATGCTCTGGCGCTGGATCTGCGGGTGGGCGAACTCGATCGTACATTCGACGCTGAAGTGGTCGTCGGGGCTCACTTCGATGTACCCGCTATCGTCTTCGAGGCGAAAACGACGCTCGATTACCAAGCGGCGACGCGGCCTGTCCTGCTCTTGCACGCCCGCGGCGGCGATGAACTCGACGAAACCGCGGGCCGAGCCATCGAGAATCGGCACCTCGGGACCTTCGATCCCGATCTCCGCATTGTCGACGCCGAGACCCCGCAGGGCCGCCAACAGGTGCTCAATCGTGTGCAGACGGGCGGCGCCCGCCGCGATCGTCGTGCAGCGTTGCGTGTCGACGACATTCTCGACTCGCGCGACGATCTCCCGCGCGGCGTCTCCCTCGATCAGGCGAAAGACGTACCCCTGATCGGGACCCGTCGGTTTGACGGTGACCCGCGTCGAGAGCCCCGAATGCAGCCCGACGCCGACAAATGACGCCGTTCGTTTCAATGTCCTCTGCAACATCAACATCCTCGTTTCGATCGTACCGCAGCTCGCAAACAGCGCAACAAATCCACACGTTGCATCCCTACCGCCTCACGCCTCCCGCGCGCCTTCGGCGGCTGGCAGCATATCGGCATCGTCGGCATCGGGCAACTCGAAAATCGCTTCGCCAGCAACCTCTCGGATCATCGAGAACTCTGTCTCCGACAGAAACAACGACCACGAGAACCGCAGCTCCGCCACGTCGATTCGAACCTCGACGCAGCGCTCGCCTTCGGCATCGTCGACGCGACGAACAGAGATCACCCGCCAGGGCTCTTGTCGCAACATCATCCCAGCGCGCTCGATGAAACCCCAGAGCCGATGGGCGCGCCGCAGCTCACCGTCTTCGAAGAGATCGAAGTGCTTGTTGCGGCTCAACTTTTCGTCTCGAATTCGGCGCAATAATGTCGGTAGCGAGTTGGCTGCCATCGGTGCGACCCCTCGGTGATTCCCCACAATGTAGCACCTTCGACCTTCACAGGTCAATTGACCGCGCCAGGTCAGAGAACACCCTGTCCCGACGAGTCGCCGCGCTTGGAACTTGACGCTCAGCAGGTGACGGGGTAAGAATGAGATGTTTCCAAATCCAACCAGCACGAAGGGTTTTCGCCGCATGAAAGGCTACATGTTCAAGTTCATCTCCGGGAAATACCAGGGTGGCGAGTTCCCGATCCCGATGGACTCCGAGCTCATCATTGGCCGTTCGAGCGATCTCGAAATGGTTCTGGCGGAGGAGATGGTCTCCCGCAAGCACGCCAAGGTGATCACGAAGAACAACAAGATCGTGCTCCAGGATCTCGGCAGCACGAACGGCACTTTCGTCAACGGCGAGCGGATCACGATCTACCCACTCAAGACCGGCGATCGCGTGCTGATCGGAACCTCGATCTTCAAGCTGGTCGAGGTCGAAGAAGCCGACGCCTCGCAGTCCTTGGACAAGAAACGGGACATCAAGAGTCGGCTCCAGGCGATCACCCAGGCCAAGAAGACGATCACCCGAACCTACGCCGAGCGTATCTCGGAAATCCCGGTGATCGACATCCTCCAGCTCTACCAGACCACCAAACGCACGGGGACGCTCTCGATTCGAAGCACGCAAAGTGGTAAGATTTTCCTTCGCGAGGGGGCGATCGTCAGCGCCTGCATCGACGACGATTTCTCCGTCAATCCGTACAAGGCGCTATTCCGCATCCTCGCGTGGGACAAGGGCACGTACCATCTCGAGCCCCTGACCTTGAACGAATTCCCGCAGGAGATCGACCAGACGTCGGAAGCGGTGCTGGCCGAGGGCAAGCGGCAGCTCGATGAGATCATCAAGCTACCTCGAAAGTTCGAGTACGCGTCGAAGATCCACGTCAAGGTGCCACTCGAGCCGCGCCTGCGAGACCTCTCGCCGGACCATCTCGACACGGTTCAGGCGGTGATGAACTATGGCACGGTCGAACAGGTGCTCAACCACATCAATGCGGCGGACTACGAGATCTTCCACGACTTCGTCTACCTCCTCGAGCACGGATACGTCGCGATTGCAGAGGAATAGCGCGAGTCGCGCCCCATCACGCCCGATCGCTCGTACACTCGGTCTCTCCTTCGCGCTCCTCGCATTGACCTGTGGCTGCGTGAGCAATCGTGCGCCCGAGCTGTTGGTCCAGGAGCGCTTCGAGATCACCGTCAACCAGACCTTGACCTTCACCGTCGTCGCTCGCGATCCCGAAGGAAAGTCGGTGCGCATCGGAGTCAGCGGGCTGCCGACGGGTGCCCAGTTCGTCGAGACCAACGGCGTCGGAACCTTCACCTGGAGCCCGATCGTCAGTGACGTCGGCGCCTCGACGACGACCTATCGCGTGACCTTCTCCACCAGTGACGGCCACACGCGGGTCGAACAGCCCGTCGAGATCGTCGTCGCCCCGGAGAATTCGCGCCCCGCGCTGATCACCCCGAGCGGATACGTGTTGGACCTGAAGAAGGAGGGCGCGCTCCTCTTCGACGTGGAGTTTCGCGACAACGATAGCCCGGCCGTGGCCCTGACCCTGCTCGAGGGGCCGAGCGGCGCCCAGTTCGTGCAGGTCGACACCAAGCTCGCCCGCTTCGGCTGGCAGCCGACGCCCGAGCAAGTGCGCGAGCGGCAAGTCTACGGCGTCACGGTTCAGGCCTACGACGGACAGAACGATCCGGTCGTGGTGACGATTCTGATCTTTCTCGTCAACGGGCCGACGACGACCATCTGCCAGGGGACACCGCCGACGTTGCTCCACACGCCACTGCCCAACCAGAGCGGGCAGGGGCCGTTCCCCCTGTTGGTCACGATCGACGAAACCGACAGCAGCATTCGCGAGGCGCGGCTGTTCTACACGACGCAAGCCCCCGATTCGGCCGGCCTCTGGAGCAGCCTCGCCCTCAGCTCGGGCGACGGCGTGACCTTCACGGGGCAGATTCCCGCGCAGGGGCCCGAGGTGACGACGGTCTACTACTATATTTGTGCAACGGACGACGATGACTCGACGAGCACGACGTGCGATCATCGACGCTGCATCCCCGAGGCGAGCTATTTCCAGTTCACCGTCGGTGGGAATTGAACGACCTACGCGCCTGTTGCGTATCGTGGATGCGACGGAGCGCTCCACTAGCAGAACCGGCGCAGCGTAGAAGCAGGATCACGACGATGAGCCAGACACGACGACAGTTTCTCGGCACAGCGCTGGCGAGCGCGTTGACCTTCGCCGGGCTCTCCGATGGCAACGCCCTCGGAAAGCGCACGCTCGTCAAGCTGGCCCAGCTCCGCTACGCAGGAAACTGGAACCCGCGGCCCAACGCACGAACCAAGTTGGCCCAGGAGCTTCGTTTTCGGACGAGCGTTCCCGTCGACTACACGCTGGTCAATCTGAGCCTCGACGATCCGAAGCTGTTCTATCATCCGCTGTTGATACTCTGCGGGGATCGGCCCTTCACGCTCTCGGACGACGAGACGCGGACGTTGCGACGCTACCTTTCGCTGGGCGGTTTCCTCTGGATCGACGCCGCGGATTTCGTGGCGGGCAACCAGTTCGACGCCAGCGTGCGAAAGCTGGTCGGGCAGCTCTTCGGCGCGCGAAAGCTCAGCAAGCTGCCGAGCGACCACGTGGTGTTTCGCAGTTTCTATCGCGTCTCGTCCCCCGCCGGACGGGTCCTGGTCCGGGACTATCTCGAAGGCGTCACGCTTGATCGGCGCCTCTGCATTCTCTACACTCCGAACGACGTCTTCGGCGCCCTCGAACAAGTCGCCCTGGGGAACTGGAAATACGACGTCTCTCCCGGAGGCGCTGGACAGCGGCAGATGGCGATGCGACTGGCGATCAACATCGTCGAGTACGCGCTTTGCCTGAACTACAAGAGCGACCAGGTCCACCTCGACTACTTGCTGCGCAAACGTCAATGGTACATTCGCCGGCCGACGCGGCCCTGAACGCCGCCCCAAGAGGATTGCAACAGACCCCATGCTCGAATGGCTTCTCGGTCCAATCGGTGAGTACTCCAAGCTGACCCTCGTCTCGTTGAGCGAGCTTCCGCTGTGGGTCTTGCTGGGCTGCGGCCTGGTCGCCGTCGTGGTTGTCGGAATCACGCTCTGGGGGTATTCCCGCGATACGCGCAAGGGCAGCGTCGCCTTGCTCGTGTTTCTGCGGCTCGCGGTCGTCGCGATCGTGATCGCGATGGTGTTGCAACCCGCGTTTCTGAAAGAGATCGTCGTCTCAAGTAAGAACCACCTGGTGATCTTGATCGACGACTCCCAATCGATGAC
>JAGQJP010000156.1 GCA_020430585.1 Myxococcales bacterium
CGTTAGTTCTAACATGGCGTGTCTCCTCGTGTTTGTTGTGTTTCGCAACCCCAACATATCGAGAGACACGCCATTTTTCTAGCTCAAACCGCCCCCAACGAAAGCGCACAACTTAGGTTACACCACCCTGGCTCGTCTCCGACGACGACGCGCTCTCGTCCACGGCGCGACTCGCATTCCAGGACCCGGCAAACGAGGTCTGGCTCAGCGTCGTCTCGAGCTGGGAGATCGCCGCCAAACACGCCATTAGCCAGCTCACGCTCCCGGACGCGGCGGAGGGCTATCTCCCCGACGCCCGGGCGCGGCACCAGCTCGGCTCGTTACCTTTGGATGAGACGGCGGTCCTCGCGCTGCCACGTCTGCCCGCGCTCCATCGCGACCCCTTCGACCGGATGTTGGTCTGCCAAGCCGTGATGGGCGGACTGACGATTCTCACGCCCGATCGGGAAATCCGAGCCTATCCCGTGCCGACTCTCTGGCAGACGCATCCGGCGCTCCCGAAATGAGCGGGTATGGTGACCACACGGCTCGGCGCAGATGGTCGAGGCTCGGGGGTGACGGCTCGGCGCTGACGGTCGTCGAGGCCGGTGGTGCCTACCACGCGAACTCGATCGTCTGGCGCACGTTGGGGTGGACGCTCAGGGGAACGGGGCTCGTACCCGCGACGCTCTCGATCAGCCGTCGTTGCTCGGCGCTGTAGCCCCTCTCTTTCGGAAAGTGAAAGCGCATCACCACCTCATCGACTCGACGGGGCTCCGAGGCCATGATCTTGGTGATCTCGACCCGCGTCCCCGCGAGATCGATCCCGTGGTCCCGGGCGGTGATCCCCATGATCGTCAGAATACAGCTGCCGAGGGCGGTTGCGAGTAGATCCGTCGGTGAAAACGCCTCGCCGCGCCCGCGGTTGTCGCAGGGGGCATCGGTGACGAGCGTGTTTCCGGACTGGAGGTGAGTGCATTCGGTGCGCAACTCGCCGTGATAGACGGCGATCGCGGTAGGTTTCGTGCTCACGGGTGTACCTCGTTCGTGGCGGTGTAGCGAATCGCTCGCTCCCGTCCCAGTATATCGCGAGCGCGGTAGCTCGGAAAGCCCGGACCGAGCGCGGTAGCTCGGAAAGCCCGGACCGAGCGCGGTAGCTCGGAAAGCCCGGATTCCGGGATCGCTCCACTCGTGCCGGGTCGATTCGGCTCCCGTCGCGACCCCCGACAATAACTGCCGACCGCGTTTCGCCTCGCACGGCGTCGGGAGCTATGGTAGCTTGAGCGGTGTCGAGCCGACCCGCGTCGGTGGGCGGCAGAGCGTCCTGATCGCCCTGATCGGCTCGGTGCCCACGTTTCTCGCAGCGCGGGACGCGCGAATGCGCCGAATCGCTGCGGGTCTGGAGGACCAGTAGAGTCGACACATGGCTTCCTCACCGCGCATTGGCGGCTTCGTCATCTTCGGAAACAGCCGCGAAACCCTCGGCGATTGTCTGACGAGCCTGCTCGCCGTCTGTGACGAAGTCGTCGCGGTCGACTCCGACACCGCCGACGGCTCGGCCGAGCTCGTCGAGAGTCGCGGTGTTCGGCGCGTCAACCACACCTGGCGCGGGTTCGGTGCGGCGCGCGCGCTCGCGGTGTCCGCCCTCGGCCCCTGCGACTACGTCTTCTTCCTCGACGCCGACGAGTATCTCGCTGACGGAGCGGCGGCGACCTTCGCTGCCTGGCGCGAATCAGCACCGACGCTGCCGCACTATAGAATGCAGCGGCGCGACTGGGCGGAGATCGAGGGCAAGCGCTTCCTCTTTCGCCGCGAGACGCGCACGCGGTTGATCCGTCGAGACTGTGCAACGTGGAGCGACGCGATGATCGTTCACGAGGCGCTTCCGCGGCGTAAATCCGCGGTGCTGGAGACGGCGATCGAGCATCGATTTTACCGCGACGGCGACGAGCTACGCCAAAAGCAGCGCTTCTACGCTCTCCTCTGGGCGTTGCGGGCCCACCGCGCGGGTCGTCGCTCTCCATTCGGTGCTCGCGTGCGCCAGCCGCTGCATTGGGTGCGCAACGCCCTACTCAAAGGCGCCCTCTGGCGCGGAGGCTTGGCGGCGTCGGACCTGGCGTGGGTCGTCGGCGAACAGCACGCGCTGAAGTACCACTTTCTCGACGCGCTGCATGCAGGTGGGTTCGAAGAGTGCGTCTCCACCTTCGCTCGAGGCGATCTGTCAGAGCTCTTCGGTCTGGTCCGCGACGCCGTAGATCGTTTCCCGAGCCCGCGCGTCAAAGGCTGAGGGCCCCAACGCCGACGCCCACGCCAAGGCCGACGCCGACGCCATACGCGGACGCCGTACGCCGAGGTCGACCCGAGACTCGAGGAGGACGCGCGATGAAGACGCTGACGGAGCTGCGAGGTGTCACGAGAGGAACGATCGATCGATCGGGCGGCTCCCGAGGTCGAACGAGCGGATCGCGCCAAAACCGGCGCATCCTGCGCGTCGCGCTGCTCATCGTCGCCTGGCTCGCCTGCGCGAGCACGGCGTCGGCGACAATCCTCGGGATGGACGAGCTCAAGCTCGACTTCACGAGCACGAAGAAGCTCGATGTGACCTGGTCGAACCCGACGGCGATCAAGCGCACGAGCAAAGGGCTCGGCTGGGAGGGGCAACCCTACGCCTCGCACGATGGCTGGATTCTGACCGGGCCCATCTCCGTCGGCACCTCCTGGCGCCCGGCTCGCTCGGTGAACGTGCGCGTCGCCATCGCCCCCGCGCCGACGCCGATTACGCTGCCCAACGGTCAGCGCTACACACCCTGGCCGGGGCGGGTCTTCGTGCGCTTCAGCGCGGACCGCAAATACTGGTCGAGCTGGCAGAGCCTCTCCCGAGACGCCTCACAGGAGAAGAAGGAGCCGACGAAGGTCGTCTACGGCGGCGAGGTCGCGGTGCCGCGGCGGGCCGGAAGCGACTACCGAAAACGGCTCCAGGCCTACATGCGCCGCGACGTGCCCTGGAAGTGCGACGAAGAGGCGCTGGTCAACGAGATCGTCGCCCGTGACAAGGCCTACTTCCGCGACCACCACCCCTTCGTCGGCTACATCCAGGTGCTCTACGAGCTGTCGTTCCAGGGCGGGCGTCGGATCACCCGGATCGACGTGCGCACCGTGCACGCCGTCAGCGGGCTGCACATTCCGCCGAAGAACAAGAACGACTACAACGGGCGCAACGGCACCTGGCGCTTCGTTCACCCCTCCCTGCGCAAACCGTAACGCGATCGCGCGCCAATCGACACCCAATGGGTTGACGCGCGGAGGATTTCCCGCTACAGTGTATCGTCTTTTTTTCCGAAATCCGCGATGTTAGGGCGGATTCGAGGGGCGTGACGATGAGCGAGGCCGCCGAAGCGATCGAACGATCGAGCGACAACGCGGGTGACGGAACCCACGCGGCGACGGAAGAGACGCCGCCGAAAACGAATTCCGACGCCGCTCGACCGCTAACGGGCGAAGGGCGCCTCTTGACGCCGCGAACGTGGTTGATCTGCGCGCTGCTCTTCGTCGGCTCGTTCACCGCCTACGGCCTCGGCTCGTGGAAGCTGTTCTGGAAACAGTCCGACAATATCCACTTCGTCGACCTGGCCCACTCGTTCTGGAAGGGACAGTGGTGGACGCTCTGGTCCCACCCAAACCAGGGCCCCTGGAAACATCGGCGGGACAACGACTGGGGACGCCTCGACTACCTGACGGTGAAGAACATCGGCCCGGTGAAGGGGACCTACGTCAGCCAGAAGACCTACGGCTACAACTTCTACACCACCGACGGGCGAGGTCTGATCGTCGACAACTCGATGATCGAACGCAGCTGCGGCCCACACAAGAATCAGCTCTGCCGCAAGACGCGCTGGTTCGTGAGCTTCCCCCCGACCCCCGCGGTGCTGATGATGCCGCTGGTGAAGATCTGGGACTGGCGGATCAACGACGTCTGGTTCACGATCGCCTTCGCCTCGTTCAACGTGGTCTTGATCTTTCTGCTCGTGCGCCTGTTGACGCTTCGCGGACATTGTGAGCGGAGCGATTTCGAGGCGATCATCCTCGCGATCAGTTTCGGCTTCGGGACGATCGCCTACTTCTCGAGCGTCCGCGGAGAGGTCTGGTTCACTGCGCTGATCGTCGGCGTGACCTTCAACCTGCTCTATATCCTCGCCGCCCTCGACGTGCGGCGACCGCTGTTGGCGGGGATCGCCCTCGCCTTCGCTTTCGGCAGCCGCACGGCGACGATGTTCGGTGCGGTCTTCTTCTTTCTGCAGGTGCTCTATCCGAGGGGTCGCTTCGTCGGCTTCGGCGATGGGCTCAAGAGGGCGATGCCGAAGCTGCTCTTGTTCGTCTTGCCCTGTCTCGTCGCGGGGATCGCCCTGTTGCTCTACAACCACGCGCGCTTCGACTCGTACACCGAGTTCGGCCACCGCTACCTGCCCAACTGGGCGGGCGATCGCATCCGGCTGACCGGGA
>JAGQJP010000157.1 GCA_020430585.1 Myxococcales bacterium
CTCCACGTCGGCTTCGCCCACGTCACCTCGAACAGCGTCCCCTTCCTCGTGATGGGATGGCTCTTGTTGTTGCGCGGTATCGGACAGTTCTTCGCCGTCCTCGGTCTCGTCACGGTGATGGAGGGTGTCGCCGTCTGGCTGGTCGGCGCAGGCAACAGCGTGCATCTCGGCGCGAGCGGCGTCGTCTTCGGCTTCTTCGGCTTCCTCCTGGTGGCGGGCGTCCTCGAGCGCAGCGTGAAGTCGATCCTCTCGGCGTTGATCGTCGGCTTCGCCTACGGCGGGATCGTCTGGGGCGTGCTACCGAATCAGCGCGGCATCTCCTGGGAGGGACACCTCTTCGGCATGCTCGCGGGCGGAGTGGTCGCCTATTGGCTGGTCGGCAAGAGCGTCAAAGAGGAAAATCGGCAGCGGGCCCTGCCCTCGGGCTGAGCGCCCTCTCCAGGCTCGAATGGTCCGGCCCCAGAGGCTCAATTCCCAAGCATCCCGAGCGCGCGCACGTATTCGACGAAACACTCCCCCCGATGTTCGAAGCTCTTGAACTGGTCGAAGCTCGAGCAGGCCGGCGAGAGCAAGACCGTATCGCCCTCGGCAGCCTGAGAGTGGGCGAGCTGAACCGCCGCGCGCAGGTCGTCGACCAGCTGCGTCGGCACGCGCCCACCGATCGCGAGTCGCAACTTCTCTTTGGTCTCGCCGAAGAGGATCGCGAGTCGCACCCGCTCGGCGATGACCGTGGCGAGCTCGGCGAAGTCGGTGTTCTTGTCGGCCCCGCCAGCGAGGAGGATCAGCGGCCCTTCGCTGCTCTCGAGGGCGGCGACGACCGAATGCGGGTTGGTCGCCTTCGAGTCGTTGACGTAGCCCACGCCGTCGATCGAGCCGACGCGCTCGATGCGGTGCGGTAGGCCACGGAACGTCCGCATCTGCGTGCGAACGCGATCGATCTCGAGGCCGAAGATGCGGGTCACCGCGAGCGCCGCCAGCGCATTCTCGACGTTGTGCGCCCCGGGAAGCGGCAGGTCGCTGCGCGTGGCGATCACGGTCGAAGAGCCCTCGAAATCGCTGACGAACTTGTCGTTCTTGAAGTAGAGCCCTCCGGCGTAGGGCTGTCGCACGCCATAGGGGACGCGGCGTGCGGGAACATCGATCGTCCAGCCAGCGATCGCCGGATCGTCGAGATTCAGCACGAGGTAGTCCTCGGCCCGCATGTTCTCGTAGAGACGCCGCTTCGCCGCCTGGTACGCCTCGTGGCTACCGTGGTAGTAGGCGTGATCGTCGGCGATGTTGGTGAAGACGGCGACGTAGGGCCGAAAACGATCGATCGTCACCAGCTGAAAACAGGAGATCTCGGCGACGACGATGCTCGTGCCGCTCAGCCGGTCGAGCTCACCGCACAACGGGTTGCCGATGTTGCCGCCGACGACGACGTCGGGGTTGGCGACACGCAGCAGATGGGCGATCAACTCGGTGGTCGTCGATTTTCCGTCGGTGCCCGTAATCGCCACGATCGGCGCCGGGCAGAGCTGGTAGAATAGCTCGACCTCGCTCCAGACAGCGCTGCCGAGTTTCTGCGCTTCGACGAAGGCCGTCGAGGTGGGAGCGACGCCCGGTGAGATCACGACCACGTCGCCCTCGCGCACCTCGTTGCGGCCAGCGGCGACCTTGACGCGTTCGTCGAGTTGAGACATCACGCTCTGCAGCTCGCTCTCGCTCTTTCGATCGGAGAGCAGCACGTCAGCGCCGAGGCGCGCGAGCACGTTTGCCGCGGCGACGCCGCTCTTGGCAGCGCCGAGCACCGAGAACGAGCGCCTCGCGAAATCGTTGCGTTTGTACAAGGTCACTCCTCAGCGCGCGGCGAGGGTCTGCGCCAGACCGTCGGCAAAGCGGAAGAAATCGTCGCCCCCGAAGAAGATCAGCGTGTCGCCGGCGCGTAACTCGTCGAGCAGCCGCTGCCGCAGATTCTCCAATGTGCCGACGAACTCGGCGCGACACCCTTGGCCACGAATCTTCTCGAGCAACCAATCTTCGTCGACGCCGGCGATCGGCACCTCGCCAGCGGTGTACATCTCGGTCAAGAGCGTCAGGTCGGCGCCCTTGAAGGCGACGGCGTACTCGTCCTGCAGATAGTGCATCAACGTGAAGCGGTAGGGCTTGAAGACGGCGATCACGCGCTCGGCGTCGAAATCGCTCGCCGCCTCGAGAACGCGACGAATCCCCGTCGGATGCGAGTTGTAATCCTTGACGATCGAGACGCCCCCCGCTTCGAGCAGCGTGAAGCGATTCTCGAGGCCGCGGTAGGTCGAGAGGGCGCGCTTCACGACGTCGAATCCGACGCCGGCGTCGAGGGCTAGCGACGCCGCCGCGAGTGCGTTGAAGGCGTTGTAACGCCCCGGGAGCGGCAGCTCGATCGCGCCCAGCCGCTCGCCACGTCGGACGATGCGGAATGACGAAGCCATCTTCCGCGTCTCCAGAGCTTCGCCGCGGTACTCGGCATCGTGTTGAAAGCCGAAACTGACGTGTCCCCGCTCACGCCCTTCGAGCGCGCCGAACAGGCGCCGGCAACCGGCGCAATCGGCGTTGATCACGAAGCGCGTCTGCGGATTGGCGGCGATGAACGTCTCCAGCGCCCGCACGATCGCCTCGAAGTCCTTGTAGTAGTTCAGATGGTCCGCCTCGAGATTGTTCAACACCGCGTAGCGCGGGTGCAGGTGCACCAGGCTCCCATCGCTCTCGTCGACCTCGGCGACGAAGTGGCGGCCGCCCGTGAATCGCGCGTTGATCCCGTAGTTGTTGACCAGGGCGCCGATGTAGAACCCGGGATCGAGCCCCGCCTCGTCGAGAATCCAGGTCAGCATACCCGAGACCGTGCCCTTTCCGTGGGTCCCCAGCACACCGATCGTCTCGAGGGGATTGCTCAACTCGCCGAGCACCTCGGCTCGATGAACCAGGCGGAGACCGCGCTCGGTCGCCGCGATCTTCTCGGGGTTCGTGTCGGGAATCGCCGTCGAGTAGATCACCAGGTCGACATCGTCCAGATGAGCCGGATCGTGGCCGATCGCCACCTCGACGCCGAGGGCGCGCAAGCCTTCGGTCAGCTGCGACTCGCGAACGTCCGAGCCGGAGACGGCGAACCCTCGCTCGTGCAAAAGCCGGGCGACGCCGCTGACGCCGATGCCGCCGATCCCTATCAAGTGAACCCGTCGTGTCTGAGCTAGCATGCCGGCCTCCGTTCGAGCTGCGAGATCCCTGGTTCGGGGCCCTACGATAGTCCGAAAACGCCCGACGAGTCAATCCGCTGCCGCTCTTCGGTAAACGCTGGCCGCCGATCGACGGAGAATAGAGCTAACAGGCAACCACACGAGGAGAACTCTCGATGCGCCAAAAACCACCTCCGACCGACGATCGTCTCGCCTTCGGGCGCCGCGCCGAAGCGCTCGCCGCCGGCCGCTTGGAAAAGCGGGGGTTGACGATTCTCGCGCGAAACCTCGTGCTCCCGCTCGGCGAGATCGACATTCTCGCCGCCGACGGTGACGAGCTGGTGCTGGTCGAAGTGCGGGCGACCCGTTCGGTCGTCGATCCGCTGCTCTCGATCGCCGCCGACAAGCGACGACGCCTGCGCGTCTTGGCTCGCGCCGCCTGGCAACGCTACCCGCGCTTCGCGAGCGTGAGAATCGACGTCATCGGCATCACCGTCAGGGGCGACCGCGCGCGCCTCGTGCATCATCGCGCCGCGCTTTGAAGGCGTCGGACCGCCAGCGATAAAGGAAGATCGACTCGAATCGGGGGAGACGTCACCGCTGTCGCGGAGACGACGATCAGCTCTGCGTGGGCGGGTTGGCGGGAACGCAGAACTTCTTGTTCGCACCGGTCGAGTCCTTGAAGATCGTCTCTTCGCAGGTCGCCTTCTTCGGGCAATCATCGACGGTCTCGCAGCGCCACGTGCAGAAGGGCGCAGACTCGCGGAAAATCAGACAGACCGCCTTGGAGCAGGTCGGATGTGACTCGTTCACGCAGGTGAGCGCGTCGTTCGATCCGGTCGACGCGTTCTGCTCCGAGCAGTTGCGGTCGATGAAGTCCTCTGGCAGCGGGCAGGAGGACCCGAAGTCGCTGTCACTTGTGCAACCGGCGACGAGAACGACGATCAAACCGCCGAACAGCAGCCGCATCCACTTGCTCGATTTCATGCGCGTCAACTCCCGGTTGTGTCGCTGAAAAAACCCTTTCATCATTGTAGTCAGCTCAACGCCGATGTCAATCGACGAGGCTCGGGCCCGAAGCAACTATCGTCGATGCACCGGGGAAGCGGGGATCGCCAAAAACGCAAAACCCCGCGTCACAGCTCAGGGAAGCGTCAATTCGCTGCGCACCATCGCCGTCGTGTCGAGCATCAGATAGGCTCGCACGCTAATCCCCTTTGGCGCGCTGCCCACGGGAATCTCGACCGACTCGACCTCGCCGCTCGTCGTGGCGGTCACTTTCGTCTCGGCGGTGTAGTTCAACCCGACGGGACGGCCGGTTGCCGCGTCGACGAGAAGAATCCCGAATGAATGCGCATCCATCTTCAGCGTGCTACCCTGGAGC
>JAGQJP010000158.1 GCA_020430585.1 Myxococcales bacterium
AATCGAGCACACCGATCAGCTCATCGAGCTCTACGGGTTCTTTCACGAATGGGTCGGCCGCATTCGCTCACATGGCCGCGCGCTGGTGCTGGCCCGAGCGTGTGACGCTGGCGACTCGCCGATGCAGTTCGCCGTCGTCGCCGCGCTCTCTGGCTTCGTCCGCTCGCTGGCCAAGGAGATCGGTCGCAAAGGGGCGACGGCACACCTGATTCAGGTCGACAACGGGGCCGAACGGAACGCGGAAGCCGTCGTGCGCTTCCTCGCCTCCCGTCGCTCCGCCTTTCTCACCGGGCAGATCTGGCACGTCACGCCCGCCAGCCTCGTCCCACAACGCTACGTGCGCGAGCTCGAAGGCAAGATCACGCTGGTGACGGGCGCAGCCCGCGGAATCGGGGAGGCGATCGCCCACCGTCTGGCCCAGGAGGGAGCCGCCGTGGTCGCCCTCGACCGCCCCGAGGCGCGGGACGATGCCGCGCGCGTCGCCGACCAGCTCGGCGGTTACCCGCTGATCGCCGATCTCGCCGACCCCAACGCGGGGACCCAGATCGCCGCCGAATTGAAGCAGCGCTTCGGGCGGGTCGACGTCGTCGTCCACAACGCCGGGATCATCCGCGACCGCACCCTCGGCAAGATGAACGAAGACGTCTGGAAGATCGTGATGAACGTCAATCTGGCAGCGATCGATCGGCTCCACACCGCGCTCGAGCCGATGATCCCCGATGGCGGACGGATCGTCGCGCTCTCCAGTGTCGCGGGGATCGCCGGAAACTTCGGTCAAACGAACTACGCCGCCTCGAAATCGGGCCTGATCGGCTACCTCACCGCCCAGGCTCGACGCCTGGCCGAGAGGGGCATCACGGCGAACATCGTCGCCCCTGGCTTCATCGACACCGCGCTGACGCGCACGATTCCCTTGGCCAATCGCGAAGCGGCTCGCCGTATGTCAGCCCTGGGACAGGGCGGGCTCCCCGAGGATATCGCGAACCTGATCACCTTTCTATCGAGCCCCAGCGCCGCCGGCCTCAACGGCCAGGTACTGCGCGCCTGCGGCGGGATGTTCATCGGCGCGTGAGCGGCCGGACGGGAGGATCCGATGGCTAACTTCTTCCTCGACAACGACGACCTGCGTTTTCAGTTCGAACACGCCTTCGATTGGTCGGAGATCGTGCGTTTGACGGAGCTCGACTTCGAAGCCCCCGAGGGATTTCGCAGCGAACAGGAGGCGACGGAGTTCTACCGCGACGTGCTCGAGAACGTCGGCGAGTACGTCGCCAACGAGATCGCCCCGAAGGCGCAGATCTTCGACGAGCGCGGCTGCTCCTTCGCCGACGGAGAGGTCTCGTTCTGCGACGAGCTCGATCGGATCTTCAAAGAGCTCGGCGAGATGGGCCTCTACGGGCTGACGGTGCCGCGCGAGCTCGGCGGCCTCAACGCACCGCTTTCGGTCTACATGGCGCTCAACGAGATGGTGGCGCGTGCCGACGTCTCGGTGATGACGCACTTCGGCTTCCACGGCGGGATGGCGATGGCCTTCCTGGCGTTCGCCGCCAAAGAGGGAAGCGTCGAAACCGACGGCAAGAGCTTCGGCAAGACCCGCTTCGATCGCGAGGTGCGCGAGATCGTCGAGGGCAAAGCCTTCGGAGCGATGGTGCTGACCGAGCCGGACGCGGGCTCGGACCTGGCGATCCTCCGCACGCGGGGCGTCGAGCGCGACGGCCGATGGTATTTGACGGGCGAGAAGATCTTCATCACCTCGGGGCATGCGCCCTATCACTTCGTCCTGGCCAAGACGGAGGCGGACAAAGAGGGTCTCGAGGGGCTGCAGTCGCTCTCGCTCTTCCTCTGTCGGCGTTTCGTCGAGCGCGACGGCGAGCGGGTGAAGAACTTCGAGGTCGCCCGCATCGAAGAGAAGATGGGCCACCACGCCTCGCCGACCTGCGCGATCGTCTACGACGAGAGCGAGGCTGAGCTGATCGGCGAGCGCGGTCAGGGCTTCGAGCTGATGCTGCTGTTGATGAACGGCGCCCGCGTCGGCGTCGGCTTCGAAGGCGTCGGGCTGGCTGAAGCGGCGCTGCGCCTGGCGCGCGAGTACGCCGCCGGCCGGACGTCGATGGGCAAGACGATCGACCGTCACGAAATGATCGCCGACTACCTCGAAGAGATGGAGAGCGACGTCCGCGGGATGCGCGCCCTCGCCTTCAAGGCGGCCTACTACGTCGAGCTCTACAACAAGCTCGAGCTCTACGAGCGTTTTCGACCGCCAGCGAGCGAGCTCGAGCGGCAACGGCTGAAGAAACGGATCGAGTCGTTGAAGTGGAAGGCCCGCGAGCTGACACCGCTGTTGAAGTACATCAGCGCCGAGAAGGCGGTCGAGATCGCTCGGCGGGGGCTGCAGATCCACGGCGGCGTCGGCTTCACCCGCGAGTACCTCGCCGAGAAGCTGATGCGCGACTCGATGGTGCTGCCGATCTACGAAGGCACGAGCCAGATCCAGGCGCTGATGGCGACCAAGGACCACCTGCTGGGGACGATCCGCGACCCGCAGCGCTTCGTCCGCCACCGCGCGCGGGCGCAGTGGCGCATGGTTGCCAGCGCCGACCCGCTCGAGCGCCAACTCGGAACGCTCGAGAACAACGCCTACTCGGCGCTACAGCACATCATCACTCGGATCGCCAAGGACAAGCTGCAGACCGTCGCTCAACGACCGATGACCGACTGGGCCAAGGCCTTCCTCAAGGATTGGGACCCGCGCCGCGACTTCGCCTACGGGCTACTCCACGCCGAGCGGCTGACGCGCCTGTTGGCCGACATGGCGATCGGTCGGATCCTCTTCGAGCAGGCGCAGCGCTTTCCCGAGCGGCGCGAGGTGGCTCGGACCTATCTCGAGCGGGCGTTGCCGCGCTCACGATTCCTACTGGACGAAATCCATCATCAGGGTGACCGGCTCCTCGCTCGACTGGCGAACGGAGCGACGCGCACCGACAAGGAGCAAGCGGCATGAGCAAGAAGAAAGCAGACAAGCGGCGCGCCGTGATCGTCGAGGGGGTGCGCACGCCCTTCGTCAAGGCCTTCGACGACTTCATCGAGCTGAACACGATCGAGCTCGGCGCCCTGACCGTCAAGGAGCTCTTGCGCCGCACCGAGCTGCCCTACAACGAGATCGACGCGCTCTACTGGGGTTCGGTGGTCTTCATCGGGATCGCCCCGAACACCGCCCGGGAGATCGTCTTCGAGGCCGGGCTGCCGAACCACGTGCACGGAATGACCGTGACACGCGCCTGCACGACTGGGCTCAACGCGATCACCTCCGCCGTGGAAGCGATCGAGCGCGGCGAAGCGGACGTGATGATCGCCGGGGGCTCGGACTCGACGTCGAATGCCGAAGTGCCGCTGCCGCAGAAGTTGATTCACCTCGCGGCGCCATTCGTTTTCGGCAAGGCGAAGGGAATGAGTGATCTGATCGAGCTCTTGCCGAATCTGATGCCGTTGCAGGAGCTGATCCCTCGAAAGCCGGAGATCGCCGAGCGAGCGACGGGCAAGACGATGGGGCAGCATTGCGAGGAGATGGCGCAGCGCAACCAGATCAGCCGCGAGGCACAGGACGAGTTCGCCGTGCGCTCCCACAAGCGCGCCGCGAAAGGCTTCGAAGAGGGCCGTCTGCGCCGCGAAGTGATGACGATTAGCCACAACGGTCACTCGGCGTCGATCGACGCCTTCGTCCGCGGTGACACCTCGGTCGAGAAGCTGGCGAAGCTGCGACCGGCGTTCTCGCGCAACGGCACGTTGACCGCGGGGAATTCGACGGGGCTCTCGGACGGCTCGGCGGCGGTGCTGCTGATGGAGGAGTCGAAGGCGCGGGCGCTGGGATATACGCCGAAGGCGGCGTTCCGTTCGTGGCGCTACGTCGGGATCGATCCTCACGATCAGCTGCTGATGGGTCCGGCCTACGCGATCCCCAAGGCCCTCGACGCGGCGGGGATGACGCTCGAGGACGTCGAAAACGTCGAGCTCCACGAGGCGTTCGCCGCCCAGGTGCTCTGCGTTCTGAAGATGCTGGGGTCGAAGGCCTTCGCCCAAGAGCGCCTCGGTCTCGATCGCGCTGTCGGCGAGTTCGACCCCGAGATCTTCAACGTCTACGGTGGCTCGGTGGCGATCGGGCACCCCTTCGCCGCCACGGGTGCACGTTTGGCGCTCACGGCGGCGAACAACATCCACCTCGACGGGCGGGCCAACTCGCTCGTCTCGATCTGCGCAGGCGGGGCGATGGCCGTCGCCGCAGTCCTCGAAGCGGTGTAGCGCTCGACGACATCGGGCTCCCATCCGGCACCGCGGGCCAGCGCTCGACGACGTCGGGCTAGCGTTGGCGGCTGCGCGGGGGGTCGGCGAAGTGGCCGAGATTCGTCAGCACCTGCTCGACCGATTGGGTGCGGTTGAGCGAGTAGAAATGGATCCCCGGCGCACCACCGGCGATCAGCGCCTCGCATTGCCGCGTGGCGAGCTCGATCCCGTACGCCGTCGCCGCCTCGTCGTCATCGACGTACTTGCTGAGCTGATCCTGGATCTCCCCCGGAATCGTCGCCTTGCACAGCGCGGTGAAGCGCCGAACCTGACCCACCGAGACGATCGGCAGGATCCCGGGAACCACCGGAACCTCGACGCCGAGCGCGCGGAGGCTCTCGACGAGTTCGAAGTAGTAGCGGTTGTCGAAGAAGAGCTGGGTGATGATCAGACATGCTCCGGCGTCGACCTTCGCCTTGAGCCAGTGCAGATCCTCCTCGCGAGAGGTCGAGTCGGGGTGTCGCTCGGGAAAACCGGCGACGGCGATCGAGAAGCTGCCGAGCGCTGTCGCCTCGCGGACCAGCTCGATGGCGTGGAGAAACCCCTCGGGGTGGGGCACGAACTCGCTCTCACCGCGCGGCGGATCGCCGCGTAGGGCGATCAGCTTGTCCACGCCCATCGCCTGCAGTTGCCGGAGAATCTCGCGCGTCTCGTCCCTGGACTGTCCGACGACGGTGAGATGGCACATCGTCTCGACGGCGACGTCGTTTTGCAAGCGCGAGACGAGCTCGAGCGTCAGGTCGCGCGTCGAACCCGCGGCGCCGTACGTCATCGAGAAGAACTTCGGATCGAAGCGCTTCATCAGCTCGACGCGCTCGAACAGCTCGTCGCGTCCGCGGCGGGTCTTCGGCGGAAACAGCTCGATCGAGACCGGTATTTGTAGCTCGTCCCCTCGGTAGAACTCGTCAAGTCGCATCGTCGCACTCGTCACGGGTGGTACACAAGCGTATGAGTGTCCCCGACCTTCGCCTCGCCGTCAAGGACGCGTGCCGGATCGGGGCGCGCGGCGGGCCAGATTTGCGCGATATGTGGCGATCGATTACACTGCGATCGATGGCGCGCGCCGATCGCGGCGCGTAGGAGCAGCCTGTGACACGTACCCGGCTTCACCTC
>JAGQJP010000159.1 GCA_020430585.1 Myxococcales bacterium
CGAAAAGGCGGGAATCCTACGGCCTGGAACGCCGCTGGTAACCGGGATCACCGAGCGCCTCTTCCAATCGACGGTCGCTCCGCTCTGCACTCGCCTCGACGTTCCGACGTCACGCCTCGGCGTCGATTTCGACGTCGAGTATCGCGTGGAGGGAGATGCCGTCGCGCGCTTCGTCGATGCCGAATATTCGTTGGCCCGCCTGGCACTCTGCGGCCGAGTCCAGCATCAGAATGCGGCGCTGGCGATCGCGGCGGTGCGACAGATTGGCATCGGCCAGCGTGAGACGATCGAGGCGGGCCTCGCCGCGGTGCGCTGGCCCGGACGTTTCGAGTGGCTCCCCGGTCATCCGCGCCCCGTACTCGTCGACGTTGCCCACAACCCCGATGGAGCGCGCGCTCTCGCCAATTTTCTCGACGAGTCCGCCCCCTCTCGCTGGCACGCGGTGTTCGCGGTTCAGCAGGGCAAGAAGTGGGAATCGATGCTCGAGCTCGTGGCACCGCGTTGTGCCGAGCTCGTGTTTTGCCCACTGCCCCACCCCGGTGGTCTCGACCCCCTCGCCGCGCACGATTGGGCGAGGCGCGCCGGGCATGCCTCGAGTGTCGCCGACAGCGCGTCGGCGGCCTACAATCGGGCGCGTCTAGGGGCCGGGAGTGCCGCTGACGCGTCGATTCTAATCTTCGGTTCGCACTATCTGGTGGGCCCGCTTCGCCACGCCCTGACGAGTGAGGTGGCGAGCCGATGATCGGGATTCGAGCGAAGCTGATCCTCTACATCGTCACGCCCGTCGTGCTGGTGTTCGCCGGATTGGGCTTTCTCGGCGTGCGTGAGCTGCAAGAGATGATGATGCAGCAGATGCGGCTCCGCGGCCGAGCGATGGTCGCGGCGCTCGCCCGCGGCTGCCAATCGCCGCTCTCGAATCACGAGATCTGGAAGCTCGACAACATCGTCGACCGCTTCACCAAGGCGAACGCTCAAGAGCTCGGCGTGGTCTACGTCTACATCGTCGACTACGAGGGCTTCATCCGCGCCGACACCGAAGAGCGTTATCTGCACCGGATCACCGACCCCTTCGTCCTCGAGGTCGCGCAGCGCGAGGAGCGACGTTCGCGATTCACCAAGATGGACGGCGAAGGGGCGATCCTCGAGCTGGTCTCGCCGATCGGCTCACGCATCCGCTGGGGCGCCGTCGTCGCCGGATTCTCGCTGCGTTCGCTTCATCAGCAGATCCGCACGCGCCAGCGCCACCTGTTGATCGTCGTGATCGTCCTCGCGCTGCTCGTCACGGGCGTGCTCTACCTCGCACTCTCGCGCTCGGTCATCGAGCCGATTCAGGACCTCTCGCGTACCGCCGAGCAGGTCGGTCGCGGCAGCCTGGAAGCGCGGACGCGCGTGGTCGCGCACGACGAGATCGGCCAGCTCGCCAACTCCTTCAACCGGATGACCGAGCAGCTGCAGAAGTACACGATGCGCTTGGAGGAGGCAGTCGCTGAGCGCACGCGGCAGTTGCAAGAGCTCAACTCGCAACTCGAGCGCCTGGCGATCACCGACGGCCTGACGGCGTTGTTCAATCATCGATATTTCAAAGAGAATCTCCGAGAGGAGGTCGACCGCTGCAAGCGTACGGGCGACGTCTTCTCGCTGCTGCTCTTCGACATCGACTTCTTCAAGCAGTTCAACGACACCAACGGACACCTCCAGGGCGACAAGCTGCTCGTCGGTGTTGCCGACATCCTGCGCCGCGCGATCCGCAAGACGGATATGGTCGCGCGCTACGGCGGAGAGGAGTTCGTCGTCCTGGCCGTCAACACGGCGCGCGACGGGGCGATGCAGCTGGCGAACAAGATCCGTGAGTCCGTGGCGAGCTATCCATTTCACTATCGCGAGCATCAGCCGGGTGGCCGTGTGACGATCTCGGGTGGCGTGGCGATGTTTCCGGAAGATGCGGGCGACGTCGACGGTTTGATCGTAGCAGCGGACCGTGCCATGTATCGCGCCAAGGGGGCCGGAAAGAATCGTGTGTGCTCGACGCAAGACAATGAGCCCGAAGCAGAGCCGACGTAGACGTTCGCTCGGACTGGCGCTCGCGTTTGCGGTCTGCCTCGGCGCCATCGTCCTTCCCGTCGCGAGTTGCCGCAAGACGCCGAGCGTCAAGGCGCCCGACGCCCGCTCGGTAAAACCACCTCACCCCGAGCGAGCGGCGCAGTGGCCCCGACGCGAGCTGATCATGGGCCTGACCCCGTCGATCAGCGCCAAAATGCTGCGCGAGGTGTTCCGACCGCTCGCCGACTACCTCGAGACCCAGCTCGGGGTGAAGATTCGAATCAAGGTCGCCAAGAGCTACGGTGAGCTCGCGCTCTGGCTCGGTAACGGAACGGTCGATTTCGCTCGGCTCTCGCCCTACAACTATGTGTTGACGAAGAAGAAGCTGCCCGGAATTGCCCTCGTCGCGCGGGAGATCAGTGACGGCGCCGAGCACTACCGCAGCTACATCATCGTCCGCCGCGATTCGGGGCTCACCAGCCTCGCACAGCTCAAGGGGAAACGCTTCGGCTTTGTCGACAAGCGCTCGACGTCGGGCTATCTCTTTCCGCTCCACATGTTGATGCAGCAGAACCTCGATCCGAAGCGGATGTTCTCGGAGGTTCGCTTTCTCGGCAATCACCTCAACACGGTGCGCGCGGTGATCGAGAGGCGCGTCGACGCGGGTGCGGTGTACAGCTCGGTCCTCGAGTCGACGCGCCACGTCGGATTGCACCCCGAGCTGCTCTCGATCATCGGGAAATCGGAGCGAATCCCCTACGATGCCTACTGCCTGCGGCCCGGCGTCTCACCCGCCTTCGCTGCCCGCTTGCGGACCCTGTTGACGAGCATCACGAGCCGCACCGAGCTCGGTCAGCGAATCCTGCGCGGGGCGACGAATTTGAACGGTTTCGTCGCCGCGAAGGATCAGGACTACGCATCGATTCGCCGCGTTCTGGCGACGGTGGGTTCGGGGCGGTAGTCGGTGGGTCATTCTCGACCGACGGGGGCGTTCTTGACATGCCAGCGTATCATACTGAAAACATTGATAAAAATGATTCTTCGGTGTTGGCCGGCCGACGTGTGGTGTCGCTTTCGACCCATTCGCCGGCCTCATCGAGGCGGTAGGGGTGCGGCGGGATGGTTGTCTATAGTACTGAAAGCATTGGGTTGTTTGACTTCTTGCGCTGTTGGTACACCGCTTGCTATATCTCCAACTCAGAAGAAGACAGGCACCCGACGATGAGGCCGACTTCCTCTCCCTCTCCAAAGCCCTAAGCCCTTACTCCCGAGTCCCGGGGGGCGACGTGACCGCCCTCCGGGATATTTTTTTGCCCAAAAACCGACGCGCCGACGTTTCCGAGCGGTCGGATGGCCGGGATTCG
>JAGQJP010000160.1 GCA_020430585.1 Myxococcales bacterium
GAAGCTCTTCGCGCCCGAACCGCGCGCCTTCGCGAAGGGTGATCGGAAAGCCGAACCACGCAGGGTCTGCCTTCTCGTGCCATCGCGGCAGGATCAGCGTATCGGAGAAGGGCGTCAGGCCGTCGTACAAGACCTTGAAGTTTTCTTTCCGAGCTCGGATGAAGCGCGGCAGCTTTTCGAGCTGGGCGCAACCGATCGCCGCCTGCATGTCCGTCACTTTGAGGTTGTAGCCGATGTGCGAGTAGACGTACTTGTGGTCATAGCCATAGGGAAGATCCCCAAACTGCTGAGAAAAGCGCTTCCCGCAGGTGTTGTCTTCGCCAGCGGCGCAATAGCAGTCTCGTCCCCAGTCGCGGACGGAGCGGCAGATCCGTGCGAGCAGCGGATCGTTCGTCACGACGGCGCCGCCTTCTCCCATCGTCATGTGGTGCGCGGGGTAGAAGCTGACGGTCGCCATCGAGCCGAACGTGCCCGTCAAGCGGCCGTCGAACGTCGAGCCGACCGCATCGCAATTGTCCTCGAGTAGCCAGAGGTGGTGCTCGTCGCACAACTCACGAACGGTGTCGAGCTCGAAGGGGTTGGCCAACGTGTGGGCGATGAAGATGGCGCGCGTACGCGGTCCGATCGCCTCGCGTATCGCCTCGGCCGTGGGAGCGTACGTCCCGAGCTCCACGTCGACGAACACGGGGACGAGCCGATTCTGGATGATCGGGTTGACGGTCGTCGGAAATCCGGCGGCGACGGTGAGCACTTCATCCCCTGGTAGCAGTCGTCGTTCGCCGAGCAGCGGGCTGGTCAACGCCGTGACGGCCACCAAGTTCGCCGACGACCCCGAATTCACGAGGATGCTATCGGAGACGCCGAAGAACTCCGCGAAGCCGTTCTCGAACTCATCGCTGTAGTGGCCTGCGGTGAGCCAGAAATCGAGGGAGGCGTCGACGAGGTTCACCAGCTCGGCGTCGTCATACACGCGTCCGGCATAGCGTACACGAGGGTTCTCTGGATCGAACGGGCGCTCCGTATGGTGCAGCGCGCTATATTGGCGTACGAGTTCGAGGATCTGCGCACGCAATGCTCGAGCTTCCATCGCTTCCAATGCTCCTCATTACTCATGTTGGGAACGGCCGTGCTCCGCCGTCGAGATTCTTACGCACCATGTGCGATCGTTGGCCTTCACGCTACCCACGCGTCTCATTCTGTCGAGCCCAATAGCTCTCCACCTGGGCCAATCGGTGCTCGACGATCGCCGCGGTCGTTTCCGGCAGTCGGTAGCCCGAAATCGTGGCTTCGATGGTCCCACGAAAGTCCATCACGGGATTCCACGGTAACCGATGCATCGCTTTGGACGAGTCGAGGGCCAGCAACCCCGCTTCGTGTCTGGCTTCTTTTGGCGCTTCGACACGATGGTCGCCGCCACCCCAGCTCTCGATCAGCTGATCGACGAGCTCGACGACCGTTCGCTGCGACGTGGGCGGCGGACCGAAATTCCACGCGCCAGCCAGCTCGGCGTCGTCCGCGAGGCGCGCCCCGAGCAGAAAATAACCGTACAGTGGCTCCAACACGTGCTGCCAGGGCCGAACGGCGCCCGGATTGCGGAGCACGATGGTTTCGTTGGCCAACAGGGCGCGGATGCAATCGGGGACGATGCGGTGCCGAGCCCAATCGCCTCCACCGATCACGTTTCCCGCGCGGACCGAGGCGACATTCGCGGTGTCGTCGGTCCGAAAGAACGAGCGAGTGTACGACTGGGTTACGATCTCGGCGCACGCTTTCGAGGCGCTATACGGATCGTTGCCGCCCAGTCGATCGGTCTCGCGATAACCGTAGAGCCACTCACGATTCTCGTAGCACTTGTCGCTGGTTACGATGATCGCGGCGCGCACGCTCGGCGTTCGTCGGACGGCATCGAGAAAGGCGATCGTCCCCATGACGTTCGTCTCGAAGGTACCGTGTGGGTCTTCGTACGACGTGATCACGAGGGGCTGCGCGGCGAAGTGGAAGGCTATCTCCGGCTCGTGGCGGTGGAAGACGTCTCCGAGCGATCGGCTATCCCGCACATCACCATCGTAGTGGGTGATCGTCTCGTCGAGACCGCAGAGCGAGAAGTTCCAGCGCGGTTCCTCTGGCGGCAGCGCGTATCCGATCACCTTGGCTCCCAGGTGGAGCATGCACAACACGGCCCAAGACCCTTTGAATCCCGTGTCTCCCGTAATCAGAACCGTCTTGCCGCGGTAGAAATCGCCGATCATGCTTCTATTTGTGATCATCGCACTGGGTGCCGATCATTTTACTTTGGAAACGCTGCTCGAATTGCGAGTCGAGTTGCTATGTTGGTCAAAGCGGTCCAAAATTGCAACCCAATACCGCGCGTGCAACCGGATGTGACGTTGCTCACAGGCGGTGTTGGGTCGGCGATGTGAGGGGAAAACGAGGGGAGGGGACGGTTGTCGAGCGATATCAGTCTATCGACGGGGGATCGGGTTGGCGCCGGGCAAGCGCCGCGGGTGCTGGTGCTGTGCCAGATGTTCTA
>JAGQJP010000161.1 GCA_020430585.1 Myxococcales bacterium
GCAGCGCGTTCGTGAGCGCCTCGTGGAATGCCGTGGCCCCTGCCGCCTCGAGCTGGTCGACGAACTTGAGGGCGCGCTTGATGTTGTGGCTGTTGGCGGGCACCTGCCATTTCTCGAAGCGCTCGACGTCCGAAGAGAAGCGAACGATGTTGAACCAGTCCTTCGGATTGAGCTTCTTCAGACAGTACTTGAGCGCCGCCTTCGCCCGCGTCATCTTCTCGCCGCTCATCGAGCCCGAGGTGTCGATCACGAAGACGACGCCCTTGCCAATGATCTCCTGATCGCGCAGCTTCTCTTTGGGCGAGGCCATCAACAGGAAATAGCCCGGTTCGCCTTTGGGCCGATAGGTCAACAGATTGAGGCCGATCGATTTCTTCGAGACCGTGTAATAGAGCACGAAATCGCGGCTGAAGGCCATCCGCGTCTCTTCGAAGCTGGCGATCGCGTCGTGGTCACCCTTCTTGCGGATGCCCATCTTGTGCGACGGCGAGTAGACCGTCTTCAACGGCACGTCGGATTTGATCGTCATCGCTAGCGTGAAGTCCTTGAGCGTGCGCACCGTCGAGTAGGGCGTCTTCATCGGATAGAGATAGCGGTAGACGCCATCGTTGAAGGGCAGCACCTGGGTGAAGGCGATGTCCACCTTCATTTCGCCGTTCGCCGGAATTGGGTAGATCCGCGCCTGGAACAGCTGGTTGCCGAGGTATTCGATCAGCCCCGGGTCGCGCATCCGCCGCACGATCGACTCGTAGATCGCCCGCGCCTGGCCGCGCTCGAGCACCTTGCCCGTGACGCGCTTGCCGTTCATGTACAGCGCGAAGTCCGAGATCGTCGCGCCCTTCGGCAGCGGGAAGTAAAACGTGCCTTCGAGGACGCGGGCGGTGTGGTTCTGGAAGCTTTGTTTGACCGAGGTCACCGCGGTGCCGTTCTTCACGGCGACGCTGACGCGGTGGTACTTCAGCGAGAGCGGCTGCAACCCCGGCTCTTTGGGTAGCAGAATGCCGATCGCCCAGACGTGCGACGTGACGAGCAGGAGGGCGGCGGCAACCAATATCTGATAGGGGGTACGTCGATTCATCGCACAACTCCATGGGATCGAGGTTTCATCCCCACTATACGCCTGCGGTCGAAAAAAGTTCTATCGATCGACGAAAAGTGTGAACGCTCTGCGGGGCTCGCCGGACAATGGTAGTGAATCGCAAAAACGCTCGCCGAACGCGAGCCCGATCGAGGAGATCGCCATGCAGACTCAAGCCGCCATTCGAACCGACGCAACGTCCACCCCGGAAACGCTCGATCTCTCTCGCACGATGACGACCGACCTTTGTTTTCTCGCGGGCTGCGACACGTTGCGTGTGCTCAATCTGGCCAATACGCCCGTCGACGATCTCTCGCCGCTTCTCGGGCTCGAGGCCCTCGAAGTGCTGAACCTACACGACACCGAGGTCTTCGACCTGACCCCACTCCGCCGCCTGCGCAATCTGCGGGTACTTTGCCTCGGTCGCACGCGCGTGCGCTCGATCGCCATCCTCGCGGCGCTGCCGAGCCTCGAGATCCTCGACTTGAGCCACACCGCGGTCGATGACCTGCGGCCGCTGCGTAAGCTCCCGCACCTCGAGCGGCTACATCTCACGGGCTGCGACGAGATCCTCGACCTCGAGCCCCTCGCCGACAATCGAACGCTGGAGCACGTCGATCTGCGCTTCGTCCCGGGGCCACTGCGCGGTGAAGAGCGGCTCTCGCGGCGAGTGCGGCTCGTCACCAGCACACTGCGCCCCGTGCGCCGCGAATCCGCCGTCGATTGACCGCGCGTCACGGATCTCCGATCGCCGCGCCGTCGACCACATCGCACGAGGCGCTGTGCGCGAGAGCTCTCGGCGCCTCAGAGCCCGGCGGCGATCAGCAGGCGGTCGAGGCGGAAGAAGAAGCTGCCCTTGGCGTGGATCAGATCACAAGCGTCGGGGTCGGCACAGAGCTTGGAGAAGACCATCCGCAGCTCGGGAGATTGTTGCGGAGAGGGGAGACGGTCGAGGATTGCGTCCTCTGCGTCGCTGCGCTCGAGGTTCAACAGGTATTTGCGGTGGATCTTCTCGAAGCGGCGCTCGAAATCGTGGGCCTCCCCGGCGTCTTGCAGCACCGCGCGCAACTCGGGCCAGCGTTCGATGATCCCGAGCCAGAGAAGGAGCGAGTAGGTTTCGTCGTCGTCATTGATCGGAAGCGGCTCGCTGACCGCGCTGCTCAAGAGGTAGAGTCGATCGAAGATCCGTTTGACGACCCTCGGGTTTCGCAGATCCGGCCCCGCGAGGGCGCGGGCGGCGAAGGTCTCGAGCTGGTCGACGCGATCGCCGAGCAGCTCGACGAGGCAGCGCCGCAGCGGCTGCTCGCCGGTCCGCTGACGGTTGAGCATCGGCCGCACCATGTGCCCGCGGACGAGGCGCGTCAGGTCCTCGGGCGCGAGGGCGGGCAGGTTGATCCGCAGGTGAAACATCTTGTCCAGATAGCGCTCGGGATCGAAGTAGTCGCTGCGGTAGTGCGTGAGCACCGCCTGCCGCGCCAGCGTCGGATCGAGGGCGACGAGGAAGGTGACGGGCGCTCCCGCGGAGGTGAGGAAGCGGATCGCTTCGAGCAGGGCGACCTGACGGTGGGGCAAGCAGCGATCGAGGTCGTCGATGCAGACCAGCAAACGCCCCCCGGCCTCCCGCTCTTCGCCGCTCACCAACTCGTCGACGAGCTGGCGGAAGCGGGCGCCCATCACCGCCACGGGATCGGGATCGGAGCTCCGTGGTGCGGCGCTGCCATCTTTTGGTTTGATCCGCTCGAAGACGCCCTTGAGCATCGCGTCGACGTCGACCTTGAGCACGTCGGCCCCGGGGATCACCGCCGCCATCGCCTTGAGACCGAAGGAGAAGCCCGCACGAATGATGCTCTCGGCGGCGGTCCAGAGCGCGTCGCGTCGAGATTTCTTGGTCTCGGGTGCGACCTCGCTCAGCATCGCCAGCACCAGCGGAGTCAACAGATCGGGCGTGCCGTATTGCCAGGGGTTGATCCAGAACGCTCGGCGGGCGATGCCGCTCGGTCGGTACTCGTCGTCCTCGTCGATCGTGCGCAGGGCGATTCGCGCCAACAGATCCGTCTTGCCGCGTCCCCAGGGGCCCTGAAGGGCGAAGACGGCGCCCGGAGGAAAGTGGATCACCTTGTCGAGCACCGCCGCCGAGAGGTGATCGTGGCCCAACATGTCGGGCGGCAGCTTCAGCCCCTCGGTCAGAGACGCCTGGGAAACGAAATCGGTCATCGCGAGCCCCCTTTCGCGAGTGCCGCTTTCACCCGCGGATGTTGACGGACCTCGTCGAGCCCGTCGATTTCAGCGATCCAATCCGGAAATAGTCGCGGCTGTTCACGAGCTGCGCGCTCGAAGCAGGTGAGCGCCTCATCACGTCGCTCGTGTCGCCAGAGGGCGGTGCCGAGAATCACCGCGTCGCGCGCTGTCTTCGAGCGCCCGACGAGCCACTGGGCGATCTCCAGAGCGTCGGCGGCGAAGCCGGAAGCGAGGGCCCGAAGCACGGCGGCACGAGCGATGGAGAGCGCGTCGTCGTCGGCATCGCGCAACTTCGCGAGCTCGATCGAGAGCTCCGCATACCGCTCGAGCGCGGTCAGCATCTGCAAAAAGTAGAGCCGATGTTCCTCTGGCGCCTGGTCGTACTGCTGTTTCGCCGTCTGGTACGCCTCTTCACCGCGGCCCAAGACGATCATCATCTGCAGCTGGATCTCGGGATCGTCCTGCATCTCCCGAGGGATCTTTGCCAGATGGCCGCTGGCGAGCTCGCCGTCGCCGCGATCGACCGCCAGCTCGGCGAGGCGTACCCGCACCTGCGCCTGCAACGCGGGACCCTTGGCGGCGGCGGCGATCGACTCGAGCTCACGCGAGAGCTCGTCGCTCGGGCGCTTCGTGCGCTGACGCCACAATCGCTGCAGCGAACGCCAGAGCGGAGCGTCGGCCGCCTCGTGATAGAGGGTCTGCAGGTCGCGCAGGTTGTCGAAGAGAAGCCAGACCGCCATCACCGCGGCGA
>JAGQJP010000162.1 GCA_020430585.1 Myxococcales bacterium
CGTCGAGCCCTCGGTGATCGAAGAGCTCTTCTCCTCGGACCTGGCGTTTCTGCAGGACTTCTATCGGCGGATCAACGAAGAGGGCACGTCGAAGGTGCCGACCAAATGCACGAAGTGTCAGCACGCCTTCGAGTTCGATCTCGGGACCGACGTCGCCAAAGGGCGCAAAGACGACAAGCTGCTGACGGAGATCGAGTTCACCCTGCCCAAGGGGTTCGTGGACAAAGACGGCAATCTCCATCGCCACGGCGTGATGCGCCTGGCGTCGGCGAAGGACGAGATCCTTCCGCTCCAAGACTACCGCGTCCAGAACAACCGTGCGTACTTGGTGATCATCTTACTGTCTCGTGTGATCACGAAGCTCGGCGACCTCAAGAGCATCAACCCCGCCGTGATCGAAGAGCTGTTCTCGACGGATTTGGCGTTCTTGCAGGACAAGTATCGACAGATCAACGAAGAGGGGACGTCGAAGGTCCCCTTGAAGTGTCCGTCATGCGCCCATGAGTTCGAATTCGACCTGGGGACCGGCCTGGGGGAGTGATCATAAGCTACCCCCTCGACCGCCTGTACCAGGAGGTAGCGTACATCGCGTATCACTTCCACTGGAATTATGACGACATCCTGGCGATGGAACACCAGGAGCGTCAAGTCTGGGTCAAGGAGATCTCGAACATCAACCGAGAGATCAACGAGTCGCGGAAGCGCCGGTAGCACGGTCGGGCAGCCGAGACAGACCCGAAGGAAGGTACGTTTCACCCTTGTTCTTCGCCAAAGAGTGAACTAAACTAGGAGCGTTCTCTAAGAACATCCTGATTTTACAAACAAACCCTCAGTTCCGTCGAGAGAGGCCATGTCAATCCTACGTTCGCCGGGTGTGTACTTCGAAACAAAGGACCGCAAAGCCGCGCCCATCCAGCTTGGTCGTAGCGGCATCGCCGGCTTCATCGGGCTGACGAAAATGGGTCCGCTGAACACTCCGGTCCACATCACGAGCTACGACACGTTCGTCGAGGTCTTCGGCTCGCTGCGTGTCGGTAGCCACCTCGATCGTTCGGTCAAGGGCTACTTCGACAACGGTGGACGTGAGTGCTACATCGTGCGTATCGCGCATATTCGCGACCGAGGCCGCAAAGAGGTCGCCAAGAAGGCGAATCTTCGCGTCCGCGACGCCGTCGGTGAGCCGACGCTCGTGATGAAGGCCAAGAACGAGGGCGAATGGGGTAACACGATCACGGTCGACGTGGACATTCCGGCAAAAGCGAAGGTCACGACGCTCTTGACTCTGGATCTGCACGCCGGCCAGAACGTCGCGACGATTAAATCGACCCATGGCTTCAAGATCGGCTCTTGCATCAAGATCTTCGACGGCGAGAAAGACGAGTACAAGACGATCATCGATATCCAAGGCAAAGAGATCTTCTGGTCCGCCGAGGATCCGATCCGCCAGGACTTCAAATCCTACGCTCCGACCTACATCGAGCCGGTGGAGTTCGAGATCAAGGTGCTGACGCTCTACCACCGCGAGCACTTCACCGAGCTGTCGATGTCGCCGCTCTCGGAGAGCTACTTCGTGCGGGTCGTGAACAAACAGTCCCAGCTGATCGAGGTCGAGGATCTCAAGTCCCCTTCTCCGCTTCCGGATTCGATCCCGCAGGACATCGAGGCGACCAAGCTCAGCGGCGGGTCCGACGGGGTGCGGACCGTCACGCCGGAGGACTTCATCGGGCTCAACGTCGGGCCGGGCGAGCGTTACGGATTGGCCGCCTTCGAGGCGATCACGGACGTGGACATCCTCGCCTGCCCGGACTTGATGTGGTGTCTGGACAACTCGGTGGGCTTTCGAACCTTGAAAGATGTCGAGATCGTGCAACACGCGATGGTCACGCAGTGCGAGAAGTACAAAGAGCGCTTCGCGATTCTCGACGTGCCGCCCGGCAAAGGCCATATCTCGGCGTTGCAGTGGCGGCTGCTCTTCGACACAGCGTACGCCGCGTTCTACTTTCCCTGGGTCGTGATCGAAGAGGACGGCGATCGGCTTGCGGTTCCGCCTTCGGGGTTTATCGCCGGGGTCTACTCGCGCTGCGATCGCCGCTTCGGCGTCCACAAACCGCCGGCAAACGAGTCGATCGAAGGCGTCGTCGACGTCGAAACCGTCCTGCAGGACCACGACATCGCCTACATCAACTCGGAGGGCGTCAACGCCCTGAAGTCCTTCCCGTCTCGCGGGATCCGCGTTTGGGGGGCCCGCACGGTGTCGAGCGATCCGCAGCAGCAGTTCATCAACGTGCGCCGGATCCTCAATACGATCATCCGTGCGATGAGCACCAGCCTGGAATGGGTCGTCTTCGAACCGAACGACCCGCGGCTCTGGAAGACGATCATTCGCCTGACGAACGGCTTCTTGATGGAGCTGTGGCGCAAGGGGATGTTCAAGGGCCGCAACGTCGGCGAAGCGTTCTACATCAAATGCGACGATGAGACGAACACGGCGGCCGAGCGCAAAGAGGGGCGCGTCATCATCGAGGCGGGCGTCGCTCCCGTGCGACCGGCAGAGTTCATCGTGTTTCGCGTCTCCCAAGAGATCGAAGAGGAAGAGGAGCCTATCTGATCGCTCATTTCGCCGATCCGATCGCGCGCTTGTTGTGGTATACTCTCCTCACCATCGTTCACAGACAGTCCTGGTTGGCATATAGCTTGCACAAGTTTCGATGCAACACCGCGCCCCGCAAAACTCGTAGAGATCGCGGGAACGGTTGCACCCTTTGGGTATGAATGTCACCAGACGGGCGGGGTTTCGTCACCCCACCCGAGGCTCGATAGGAGACGAACATGTGGGATGACTCGCTCGACGCCAAGATGGATGCCGCCCGGAAATCGCTTGCGGATTCGCTGAAGAAGACGCTGACGATCACCAAAGGCGACTACAAAGATGTTCAGGGTGGCCCTGATGGTAAGAAAGCGGATTCGTCGTCGACCGAGAAAGGCAAGGCGACTCCGGGCCAGGCTGGAACGCTCGAGAAGAAAGAGGTCGTCAAAACCGAGCTGAAATCGGAGGACAAGACGGGGAAGGACGGCACGAAGGCCGCCGCGTCGTCGACCGAAAAGGGCTCGAACACGCCCGGTCAGGCGGGTACCTCCGAGACCAAGGACGTGACCACGACCGAGCTCGAAGAGACCCAAGGCCAGGACCCGAACGACGGCGATAAGCCCGAGGGGCCGAACACCGAGAAAGGGCAAGCCACAGCGGGCAATCGTACGAACCCGACCGACCAGATCAAGATCTGGGACATCGGCTTCAACTTCAAAGTCGAGATCGACGGCATTACGGTCGGCAGCTTCCAGCAGTTCTCTGGCATCAAGTGGGAGACCAAGGTCGAAGAGCTCCGCGAAGGTGGCCGCAATACACATTCGGTCAAGCTGATGGGCGCGTCGAGCTACACGGACGTCACGCTGGCGAAGGGCTACATGTCCTCCAACGCCGAGCTACTCGAGATGCGCCGCGTCATGCTCGACGAATCGCAGAAGTTCGACCGTATCTCGATGAGCCTGATCGTTTGCAACGACGCGGGTGAAGAGGTCGGTCGCTACAACTTCTACGATGTCTGGCCGACGATGTGGGAGGGTCCGACATTCGATGCCAAGCAGTCTTCGCTGGCGATCGAAAAGGTCAAGTTCGCGTTCTCAACCTTCGACTACGAACCGGCTTCGTGATAAACGATGACAGATACAAACGATACGCCTAGCGGCAACAACGAACTTCCGGCAGCCGGCGAGCACCAGGTCCGCGACCTTCTCGGGTGGATCGACGAGCGACCGATCGGCGCCTTCGAATTCATGGAGCCCTCCTTTGGGATGTTTGGGACCTCGACGGCCGACGAGCAGACGCTCCCGGACCACGAGCTCTCACTCGTCGAAGACTGGGGCCGATTGACCCACGATCTGGTCGGTCGACACGACCGGCCGCTCACCAGCGGAGCGATGATCGGGGACAACCTGGGCGGGTTGAACTGGCTGCTCGGTGAGAAGTACTTCGCGTCGTCGCGGTTCGACACGCCCTTTTCAGACCCGTTCCGGCTTGGATTTCGCCCGATCTGGTCCGCAGACGGTGGCTTCTCTCTGGCCTCGCACCGTTTCTTCGATTTCGATCGCGACGCGCTGCGCCAGATCGATCTCGACGACGACGAGACGGAACCGACCGAAGAGTGGGACCTGTTCCGCACCTGGCGCCGACCGATCGCGCAACGACAACATCGGGCGACGGCAGCGGCGACGGCGACCTCCGACGAGTGGCCGCGGTTCGGCCGGCCGCGCCAGATGCGCTCACCCGGTCTCGATGCCGCCCTCTCGTTCGTCGATGCCGGCCAGCTCGATCTGCAAGAGCACGTGGCCGATCGCGAACAGTCGCGCTTCGGAGACGACGCCAGACCCCAACGCCGCTCGACCTACATCGATGACGTCTCGTTTTCGGCGCAGGCGTTTCCGGCGCTCAATCGCGCGGTCGAAGGTGCGAATCGAGGTACATCGTTCACACCCCATCTCGCTGGGCTCGAAGCGGCGACGAAGCCGTTCGCCGCGAGCTATCGCGAATTCGAAGAGGCGCTGAAAGTCGTTCGGCTGGGAGTCTCCGAGAACGACGACGCGATGCGCTCGGATCTGGTGCGACACCAGATGATCGCTCGCGACGAGCCCCTCGTCTCGACACCGCGCCAGCGCGAGTTTCGCGGGCCCCGGGCGGAGCTTTCGACGCTAATCGATCTGGCTCACACCATCGACGCGGCGCAGGCGACGTCGGCCTCCGAGCAGGCACCGACATCGCGAACCACGGCGACCGGCTTGGCGGCTTCGGCGCCCCGTTCGTTCGGCCACACGACGACTAGCGCCGAGCTCTTCTCGCATCGTCAATTGCTTTCGACCCAACGGGATCGGCCGGCGCCGCTCGCGACGCGACCGATGCCGACCGCGGCGATCGAGCCGATCGGACGAGGCCTCGACATTCAACGCGCCGTGAGCGGATATCAGGATCCGACAGCCGCGTACTTCAACGAAGACAAGCTTCAGATCGACGAGACGCTCTTCGAGGAAGAAGAGCTTGCGAACATTCCGGCGGCGTTTCTCGATCCACACGCCCTGGCTCACCTCTTCGCAGCGGAAGACGGCAACAGTCTCGGGCATGTGTACGTTTCGTCGCTGCAACCGGATGTCGTGGTACAGCCGGCGCAGCAGGAGCTGAAACAGCCTCCGCTCATTGGCTTCTCGCGGCCACTTGCGCGATCGTTGGCGAAGAGCCTGACCCAGCAGAGCCTGTCGCTCACCTCCGCCGTAAATCTTCAGGAGAACGCAACGCGGCAACAGACGGCGCCCAATCTCGTCGAAGTCGACGGCATTCTGCAGCGCGCCGAGAGCCTGCCGCGAGCTGATCGCGAAGCTGCGTCCGACGAAAGACCCCGCAGCGCGTTCGCCTCGATTCTTCAGCGACTGGGTGTCGTGCCCGCCGGCGACGACGAGATCCCGGGTGCCCGTGTCGGCGCCGCGGCGGACCACGTCTTCCAGACGATCGTCCAGCCGACCGTCACCGGTTTCGACGACGAGCAGACGCGCACCAGCGCGCTCGCCGACACGTTGGCTGACTATGTTCAGGTCGCCGCCGTTTCCGATCGCGACGAACGCCTGGACGCCGGGGGGCACCTGGTCGTAGGCCGCGACGGACGTAGCACGACGCTTCCGTCGTCACCGATCAGCTTGCTGCGACAGGCGATTGCAGCGACGACCGGGACCGCATTGTCTCCGCTGGCACTCGGCAGCGAATCGTTCGTCACGGAACCGCCTGCTGCACACACCCCGAAACAGACGCCGCGTTGGCTCGATACGACACTGGCGCGCGTCGCCGAGCGGATGGGCCTCGACGTAGCCAGCCTCTCGACGACTCCTGGCCAAGATGCCGCGGCGACCGGCGCGGCGCGTTCGATCCTCGGCGCTGGGCCGTTCGAGCCATTGACGACCGCTCGTGCCGAACAGATGACGACCGACGATGCACCGATTCGGCGGTTGGAGAGCGGTCCACAATACGAGATCGAGACCGAACGCGAGATGTTGGGCGCCACCGACGGCGATCGCGACCTCGATGGTGATGCCGAGACGACCCCGCGAGCCGCCGCTCGCCGCCGAGCCGTCGCGGCTCGCCCGGATCAAGGCGAAGTCTCGGAGCTGTCCGGCGTTCCGCTGAGCCCGCAAACGACGAGCCAGGCTGTAGCGGAAGCGCGACTCGC
>JAGQJP010000163.1 GCA_020430585.1 Myxococcales bacterium
AAAGGTCGATGGGTTGCCCAGCTCGGTCTGCGAACACCTGGTGCGCCTCGCCGACGGAAACCCGCTGCATCTCGAAGAGGCGATCAAGCTGCTTCTACGCAAGGGGTTGATCGCCCAATCGCTCCTCGACGACCGCTGGCACCTCAACCCGGTGGAGATCGAATCCTTCGAATTTCCCGAGAGCATCGAAGGGATCGTCGACGCCCAGCTCGAGTGCCTTTCGGAGCGGCCACTGACCGTCGGCGAGCGCGGCGCGGTGGTTGGCCTCTCATTCTGGCAGACCTGGCTGACCGAGATGGGGCGGGAGAAGACGAGTGACGACGGCGGCGACACCCCGAGCAAGAACGACGAGGACATCCAGCCACAGCTGACGACCCTCGTACGCAACGGTTTCATTACCGCCAAGCTCTTCAGCCAGATGGACGGTGACCGCGAGTTCGAGTTCCGCCACCCAATCTTCCGGGAGATCTTCCTCAAGCGGCTGAGCAAGCAGACGCGCAAACGCTACCACCAGTTCGTCCACCACTGGTACGACTCGCGACGCCAGGACCGACGAACGGAGTATCTCGATCGGCTCGCGGCTCACGCCGAGGGAGGCTTCTCCTTCAAGAAGGCGTTCGAACACTGGCGGGAGCTGGCGATCGCCGCGATCCATCTCTGCGCGTACAATTGCGCCGAGCTCTACGTCAAGAAGGCGATGAACCTGTTGAGCTCGAATCGGCTCAAGCTCGCGGGCGGATTGAAGCTGGAGTACAAGTTCCAGCTCTACGAGACCCTCGCCGAGCTCTATCGCCTGCAGGGCCTCGATCAGGAGTGGCGCTCGACGATCGAGACGCTGCGGCGCATCGCGGAGCAGTCGGAGAATCGGGAGCTCGACAAGCGGGTCGAGGATCTCGCCAGCGAGTAGCGCCTAGGCGATATCGTGGCCGTAGAGCTCTTCTTCGAGCTGGTCGGCGACCATACAGACCTCTTGCAAGATCTGCACGGCCTCTTCTGGCGCGGTGTACTTCAAGTTACAGACGGCGATCACCCCGAGGCGGTTGTTCATGATCGCGATCTTCGAGTAGCCCAGCTCGAGATTTTTCTCCAAGAGCTGCCAGGGGTTCACGTCGTCGTTCAGCTCGCCGATCTCCGAAAAGAAGACGCCGAGCTCGACATCGCTGATGCGCTTGACGGTGGCGCCGATCAGCTGGCTACGGCCGTCGGATGTCGGCGCGCGAAACTGAAAAACACCCTGATCTTCCTGTAGCTCCGCGCCAAAGTGGCGGGATAGGCGCGTCATCAGGTCTTTGAGTGTGATCATGGTCCGATGCTCCTCCTGGTGATATTGGCCAATTGTGGCCAAGGAGTGGCGACGCTGTCAAGCGATGGCGACCGAGACGAGGAAATCTCGGCGGGCGGCGATTGACCAGCGCCAGCGGCGAGTGGTATCGTGCGTGTTGGAGACACGGGAGGCCGATGAAACGATGGAATGGCGTCTGACTCAGTTCACGGGCGCGGGCGGTTGAGCGTCGAAGCTCAGCTCCGCTGAGTTGTCGCAGGTCTTGCGACAGATCCCCGCGCCGCGCGATCCGAACGCGCTGATCAACGGCTCGACGTTCGATGATGCCGCGGTCTACCGCATCACGGACGACGTCGCGGTGGTGCAGTCCCTCGACCTGTTCACGCCGGTCGTCGACGATCCCCACCAGTACGGGCGGATCGCCGCGGTGAACGCCCTCAGCGATCTCTACGCGATGGGAGCCGAGCCCCGTTTCTGCCTCTCGATCGTCTGTTTTCCCCGGGATCGGTTGCCCCTCGAGGTCCTCGAGGCGATCCTCGCAGGCGGAATCGAGGCCTGTGAAGAGGCGGGCTGTCCGATCCTCGGTGGCCACTCGCTCGTCGACAACGAGCCGAAGTTCGGCCTCTCGGTTACGGGCGTCGTCCACCCACAGCGCGTGGTGACCAATGCTGGCGCGCGTGTCGGCGACCAGCTCGTCTTGACCAAGCCGATCGGAAACGGGATCTTGGCGACGGCGATGAAGCGCGGACTGCTCGACGAGGCGCTCAGCGCCACGGTGATCGCGACGATGGGCACGCTCAATCGCGATGCCGCTGCCGCGATGGTCGAGGTCGGGGTCCACGCGGCGACGGACGTGACGGGGTACGGCCTGCTCGGCCATCTCCACGAGATGGCGCGGGGCAGCGGCGTCGCCGCGCGGCTCGAGTGCTCGACGATTCCCCTCTTCCCCCACGTCTTGGAGCACCTCGCCGAGAACATCTGCCCCGGGGGCTCGAAGCGCAACCTCGCCTTCGTCGAGCCGAGCTTGCGCCGTGCGGCCCACGTCGACCCCCAGATTCCGCTGCTCCTCGCCGACGCCCAGACCTCGGGCGGGCTGCTGATCAGCGTGCCCGGCGAGCGCTGCGACGCTCTCCTCGCGGCGCTCGAACGACGCAACGTCACCTGCCGGGCGCGAATCGGCGAGATCGTTGACGGGTCTGCGGGCTCGATCGAGCTCGTCTGAGGTGGCGATGACGACGCGGGCTTGCGTTCTCGCCGCCACTCTGCTCGGTGCCCTCCTCGTCAGCGGTTGCAACACGCACCGCCGTCTCGACGGTGGCGGGAGCTTGGACACGGCGCAGTTCCAGGACACCACAGCCCTCGACGAAACGGACGGCAGCCCGCAGATGCTCGGCGACACGAGCGACGACGCGCTACAATACGACACGACGGGCGGCGACGCGCTATACGACGTGCAAGTGGACGACGCGCCGAGCGACGACGCGAGCATGCCACCGCTGCAGACCAACTGCGGCTTCGCGTCACTCGAGCTGCCCTACGGCGGAATGGACGGCGTGCGAGGCGACGACGACACGCTGCTGATCGTGGCGCCGCACGGCACCTTCGACTATCGAACACGCGAGCTCGCCGCCGAGCTCAGCGGCCTCTTGGGCTCCAGCGTCGTGCGCGCCTGGGACTATCGCACCGAGGCCCACTACATCAACGTCAACCGCCCCACCGAAGGCACCGACGAGATCTGGACCGCTCGTGCCCAGAGCGTCTACGACGTGTTTCGCGCCTGCGTAGAGCTCTACGGGCGCCAGCTCTATGTCGAGGTGCACGGCAACTCGAAGGCGGAGACAGCGCTCGAGATTCAGATCGCCACCGTCAACGTCGATCTGGCGCTGGCCGAGGCGCTGGCCGCGCGTTTCGACGAGCTCAAGTCGGGGCTCCTCGCCTCGTTCAGCTTGCGCATCGAGCCTCGCGACTCGCTCTACTGGTCCGCCAGCGGCAACAAGACGAACGGGCTCATGAGCGAATGCGTCGGACGCTGCCTGCACTTCGAGCTGCCCAAAGAGTTGCGTCTCGACGCCAACCGCGCCGCGACCGCGTCGATCCTGCGAGCGCTGATCGATCTCGCCAGACCGTAGCTCGCGCAGCGTTGACGAGCCTCGCTTCGGCGACTATGCTCCGACTTCTGATGTCGGATCCACCTCTGCACGCGTCGAGGGGCGAGCGCTTGATGCGACTCGTCGCCTTTTTGATCTTGGGTCTGTTGGCCTTTGCCACAAACCTCGGCGATTACTTCCTCTGCGACGACTTTGGCCTGCTGCGAGCGGTTCGACACGGCGGCCCCTTCGGCGTCTGGACCCACGGTCCGGGCTTCTTTCGACCGCTCGTCTCGCTCTCGTTGTGGCTCGATCTGCGTCTGTTCGGCCTTCGACCCCTGGGCTTTCACCTCACCAACGTGCTGATCCATTCGCTCAATGCCGTCCTCGTCGCCGAGATCGCCGATCGCCTATTCGTCGGCGTCGATACGCCCTCGAGAAAGCCCGCGGCGCACCTCGCGGGCGCTCTCTTTCTGCTACTCGTCCCCCACGCCGAAGCGGTGGTCTGGATCTCGGGGCGCGCCGATCTCTTGGCGACGCTCTTCGGCCTCGCCGCGTTTCGCGCCCTGCTCGCCGCCGAGCAGCACCGACGGGTGCGCTGGCTCGTCGTCGCCGCCACGCTCTATGGCCTCGCCCTCGGCGCGAAAGAGGCGGCGCTCCCCTGGCCGGCGATCGTCTTGGCCTGGTCTCTTTTCGACGTGCAGCGGACGACGCTCCCGATACGCTGGCGCGCTGCGGGCCCGCTGCTCTTCGTCGCGGTCTTCCTCGCCTACTTACCGCTGCGGCGGCTGCTCTTGGGCGTCTTCGTCGGCGGGTATGGGGGCGCGGTTCACCTGCGCCTCGATCCGGGCTTGATGCTGCGAAACCTGCTTCTCTTCAGCGGACGCACGCTGACACCGCCGCTCCACCTCGAGGAGCT
>JAGQJP010000164.1 GCA_020430585.1 Myxococcales bacterium
CGTCGGGGCTCGAGAGGTCCGCCGTCGGTTCCCCGCCGAGATCGTCGGCAGGGCGCACGTCGGCGACGAGATCGCTCGGGCCGGTTCGCGAGAGCGTGTCCGGCTGTGCGTCGCTCGAGGGGCCCGTGGTCGAGCAAACCGCTCCGGCATCGCAGCCCTCGTCAGTGGGTGCGTGGGCGCAGCCGACACCGAGACAAAGGAGCAGGAGCAGCAGAGGGAACGCACCGCGGCGCCCCGATCGTTGCGGTCGTCGAGCCGCGCCGTGCGGCGACGGGACGTCGATTCGGCTCTCGTCTCTCGTGCTCATCTCAGCATCTCCCGGCTGGCTCGGGGTCCAACGTGCGCTGGGGACAGCGGACCCACACGCGGTGAGCATCTGCAAGATCGGCGCCACGCCTCGCGCTCGGCGCGCCACAAAAAAGCCTCGCCCGTCGGGGGGCGTGTGCGCTAAGGTGATTCGCGATGACGAACGCCGACCGATATAGCCAGATCTACGGCTCCGAGGCTCAGGCCTACGATCACCTGGTGACCCACGAGGACTATCAAGGCAACCTCTGGCGCGCCCTCGAGGGGCTGGCCGAGTGGAAGGGCAGCACGGTCGTCGAGTTCGGCGCGGGTACTGGGCGGTTGACGCGGCTTTTCGCCGACCGCGCCGCACACGTCGTCGCCTGCGACGCGTCGCCCGAGATGCTCCGCGTCGCGCGTCAACACCTACGGCGCGAGCTCTATCCACACGTCGAGTTCACCGTCGCCGAGCACCGCGACGTGCCGGTGTACGCCAGCGCCGACATCGCGATCGCTGGCTGGGCGCTCGGGCACTACATCCACTTCTCCGCTGGGAACTGGCGCGAGTGCGCCGATCAAGCCGTCGAGCGGATGCTGAGCAGCGTGCGGGCGGGTGGGGTGGTGATGATCATCGAGACGCTCGGCACGGGACGTCGCGAGCCCGAAGCGCCGAGCGCCGAGCTCGCCGAGCTCTACCAGCGTTTCGAGTCGCTCCATGGCTTCCAGCGCTTGGAGATCCGCACCGACTATCGCTTTGCCTCCCATGCCGACGCCGTCGACTCGGTTCGCTTCTTCTTCGGCGAGACCCTCGCCGAGAGCGTGCGGGCCGCCGAAAGCGCGGTCGTCCCCGAATGCACGGGCATCTGGCATCGACGCCGTGCCGGGCACAGAGCGTGAGGAGCACGAGAGTCGAGCCCCAGATCGTCGGGATGAAGTCGGCACGCGAGACCTCTCCGATCGGAGAGACCGCTGCGCGCTTCGCGATCAGAGCCCGACGGCACTCGCCGCCGTTTCGTGCTACCCTGGGACCCACATCGCGCGAGCGGCGAACGGCGTTGGCGCTGATGTTCCATTTGACGGGAGACGCAGATGAGTGTCACAGCGATCATCGAGAGCCACGAAAGGGCGGGTCGCTACTTCGATGTCGCAGGCGTGCGCGGCTTCGTACGTGAGGCGGGTTCTGGCGCGCCCGTGCTCTGCCTGCATGGTGTGCCGGCCTCTTCGTTTCTCTACCGCAAGGTGATCACCGAGCTCGCCGACCGCGGGCTGCGGGCGCTGGCGATCGATCTCCCCGGCCTGGGGCTCTCCGATCGGCCGGTCCACTTCGACTATAGCTGGACCGGTTTGGGGCGCTTTTGTGTCGGTGCCGTCGACGCCCTCGGCCTCGAGCGTTTCCATCTGGTGGTCCACGACGTCGGCGGTCCCGTCGGCTTCGAGCTCGCTCGCGCAATGCCCGAGCGGATCGTCTCGTTGACGGTGCTCAATACGGTCGTCGATGTCGACGTCTTTCGTCGTCCCTGGCAGATGAAACCCTTTGCCGCGCCCCTACTCGGCGAGCTCTGGTTGGCGATGATGCAGCCGATTACCGTGCGTTCGCTTTTCTACCACGCCGGGATCAAGGATCGCAGCTCGATGACTCGCGACGAGA
>JAGQJP010000165.1 GCA_020430585.1 Myxococcales bacterium
CGACCTGCTACTCTCGATGGCCCCCTGGAACGCTTCGGATCTCTTCTTGGGGGCCGATCGCGCGCCAGCGCTGCGGATCGCCGGGATCGTGCAGCAGCTCGAGCTGCCGGCGACGTCTGGCGAAGAGCTCGAACGGTTTCTGCACCTGATTCTCGCCCCGGCGCAGCACGAGCGACTCGAGGCAGACGGCGATCTGGACGTCGGCTACTCCCTCGATCAGCGGACCCGCTTCCGCCTGAACATCCATCGCCAGAAGGGGGCGTTGGCGATCGTCGCCCGGGCGCTCCCCAGCGGGGCCCTCGAGTTCGCCGAGCTGCGCCTGCCGGACTACTTCGCCGAGCTCGTCGATCGCCCCCGCGGTCTGATCCTCGTCACGGGCGCCACTGGATCGGGGAAATCGACGACCCTGGCGGCGATGGTGCACTGGATCAACCGCCATCGGCGGGCCCACATCGTCACGATCGAAGATCCGATCGAGTTCGTCCACGCCGACATCCTCTCCCGCGTCACCCAGCGCGAGGTCGGCTCGGACACGCGAAGCTTCCACACCGCTCTGCGCCACGTGGTGCGCGAGAGCCCCGACGTGATTCTGATCGGAGAGATGCGGGACGCCGAGTCGATCCGTGTGGCGATTTCGGCGGCGCTGACCGGGCACCTGGTGCTCTCGACGCTCCACACCGTGAGCGCGACCCAGACCCTCCAGCGGATCATGGGCTACTATCTCGAGCACGAGAAATCCCAGGTTGCCCTCGACCTCTCGATGTGTCTCGCCGGCGTGATCGGTCAGCGCCTCGTCGTCGGTGTCGACGGCGCGTCGCGCCTGCCCGCGCTGGAAATTCTGACCAACACGCCCGGGACGGCGCGGCTGATCCGCGAGCAGCGTATCGAGGAGCTCTACGACCTGCTCAAGGCTGGCGGGGCGCCCCAGATGCAGACGTACAATCAGGCGCTGTTGCGCCTCTACCGCGACGAGGCGATCGGCTATGAGACAGGCGTCGCCTACGCCTCGAACGTCGACGAGTTCCGCCTCTCGGCGCAGGGGCTCGAGACAGGTGTCGACGCCTGGCGCGGTCTCGAGGAGCTGGCGAAGATCGAAGAGGTCGACCTGCGTTCGCTCTTGGCCCTCTGTGTGCGCCACGGCGCGAGCGATCTGCACCTCTCGGTCGGGCGACCGCCGATCTTCCGCATCAGCGGCGTCTTGCACCGCCTGCCGATCCCCGCTCTCGGCGCGGGTCACATGCGCTCGCTGCTGTTTTCGATCCTTACCAGCCGGCAGCGCAGCGAGTTCGAGCTGGAGAAAGAGATCGACTTCTCCCTGGCGATCGAAGGGGGCGCGCGTTTTCGTGTCAACGCCTACAATCAGCGCGGCAGCTTGGCGATGGCGCTGCGGGCGATCCCCTCGGCGATCCCCGACGCCGAGACCCTCGGGCTCCCAGAGACGCTCTTTCGCCTCGTCGAGCGCCCCCAGGGCCTCCTGCTCGTCGTCGGGCCGACGGGCTCGGGAAAGACCACGACGCTCGCCTGCCTCGTGGACTACATCAATCGCACGCGGACGTGTCACATCATCACGATCGAGGACCCGATCGAGTACAACCACGAGAGCGTCCACTCGACGATCGACCAGCGCGAGGTCTACGCCGACACCAAGTCCTTCGCCCGGGCTCTCAAGTATATTTTGCGCCAGGATCCCGACGTGATCCTGATCGGCGAGATGCGCGACCTCGAGACGATCTCGGCGGCGTTGACCGCTGCGGAGACGGGGCATCTGGTGATGGCGACGCTGCACACCAACGACGCCGCCCAGACGATCGACCGGGTCGTGGACGTCTTCCCGCCGCACCAGCAGCAGCAGATTCGCACGCAGCTCTCGACGTCGCTCCTCGGGGTCGTCTCGCAGCGGCTCTTGCCCCGAGCGGACGGGAAGGGGCGTGTCGCCGCCTTCGAGCTGATGCTCGGGACGCCGGCGATCCGCAACATCATCCGCGAGGGCAAGACCCACCAGATCCGCAGCATCATCGAGACCTCGGCGCGCGATGGGATGGTCGCGCTGGACAAGGCGCTCGAACAGCTCGTCGCCTCGGGCTCGATCGAGCAGGACGAGGCGTTGCGCTTCGCGACGACGCCGAACGCGCTACGCCGATGAGGGGTCGGGTGCGGGTGCTCGACCTCTTCTGCGGGATCGGTGGGCTCGCCGCCGCCCTCGAAGGCTTTGCGGACGCCGCGGTCGTCGGCGCGATCGACGTCAATCGGCAGGCCTTGGCGGTCTACGGGGCAAATTTCCCGCACCCGATACAGCCCCGAACGATCGAGTCGTTGCCCCTCGAGGCCTTTGCGGCGGCGGATGCGGATCTCTGGTGGCTCTCGCCGCCCTGTCAGCCGCACACCCAGAAGGGCGCTCGGCGCGATGTCGACGATGCACGGTCTGCAGCGTTGCACAACGTCGTACAGGCGATCGGCGCGCTGAAGCCACGATATCTGGCCCTCGAAAATGTATTCGGTTTTGTTGGCTCACGGGCGCACCGCGAGCTGCGCCAGACCCTCGATCGTCACGGTTACCTCGTGCACGAGCGTCAGCTCTGCCCGAGCGCCCTCGGCGTGCCGAACCGACGACCCCGCTTCTATCTGACCGCGAGCCGCGACGGTCTCGTCGCTACGCTCGGCCGCTCGTCGTGCGAGACGCTCGGCGACGGAGCACCTGCTTTTGAGGGGCGAAGCGGCTCCCCGCTCGTGGCGCGGCCGTGCAGCGCGCACGCCTCGCTCGCCGCGAGGCTCGAGCGGGAGCCCGACGAGGCACTGATCGTCGATCCAGCGCTCGTCGCACGCTATCGGGGCGCCCTCGACCTCGTCGACCCGCACCGCGCCGACGCGATCGCCGCCTGCTTCACGTCGGGATACGGTCGCGCGGTCGTTCGCTGTGGCAGCTACCTGACCGACGGGGCCCAGGTGCGTCGCTTTTCGCCGCGCGAGATCGCCTCGCTCCTCGGCTTCGCGCCGAGCTATCGATTCCCGCCGACGATCGAGCGGCGCACCGCCTGGCGATTGCTCGGCGACAGCCTCTCGGTGCCAGCAGTGCGCGAGGCTCTGCGCGCGTTTCCGCCCTTTGCGAGTCTCTGAGCGGAACGTCGGTGATGCGCGACGGGCCGAGGAGGCCGTCCGTCGATCGGCGCGAGCCCGATCGCGCCGCGGCGGCCTCGCCCGAGCGGCGACGCCTCGCTCAGTCGAACCAGCTCGACCGGCAGAGATAGTGCGCGCTGATCGGGTTGCAGCGCACGGGGCCATCGGGGATCTCGACGACGTAGTCGCTCGTCGGCACCTTGGCCGGATAGTCGGTCGAGATGTAGTGGGCGCCGCTCGTGAGGGCCGCCTCGAGTCGGGAGAAGTCGTTGTTGAGCGCCTCTTCGCTGTCGGTGTCGGCGCGGGTGCGGACGATCAGCCCGAGCCGCACCGCGGCGTGGATTTCGTCGCGCTTTCGGGGATCGTCGATCGTGATCAGGACGGCGTAGGGCTTGCCCACGTCGCCGTCGACGAAGAGCAGTCGCCCCGTGGGGTCTTGCTCCCCGTCGGTATAGGCCTGGCGCTCGGCGTTCGAGGCCAAGAGCATGAAGACGAAGCGCCCCCGCACCTCGTCGAGGCGCGGCCAGCCGCGGGTGCGGACGGCGTCGAGCAGCGTCGGCGCGTCGCCGCGAACCTCGTCGGGTGTCACGATCTGTCCGCGAGGCAGAATCTCGAGGATCGACGATTCGAGCAGCGCGAAACCGTCGACCCCCTCGAGCGCCGTCAACTCGGCCTTGGGCTCGATCATCACCATGATCGGTACGTGCCGCGGATGCACGTCGGACCAGCCCTTGGCGGTCTTCAGGCACGCCTGCAGCGTCTTGCAGGTCGTCTTCGAGTCGACGAGCCGCACGTGGAAGACGTCGAATCCGCCCGTCTCCGCGTTGTAGTTGATATCGAGCTCGATTTGGCGCACGCCTTGCTCGTCGAGCTGCCGATCGAGGGGGAGGTGGGTGTAGCTCCAGTGAGGAATCGTCTTCGGGCGAGGCTGAATGTGGTAACTGTTGTGCGTTCCCTTCGTCTGCAGCTGGTTCATCCGCAGATCGGCGCGCAGATCGAGCGCCGTGAGAGCGCTCTCGCGCTGCGGCTGGTCGCATCCCGAGCCGAGCGTGACGAGGATCACGGAGAGGATCAGCGGAATGCCCGAAGCTGAGCGTCTCGACATGGCGACTCCTGCCGTTTCGACGTAGAATAGCACGAAAGGCGGAGCCGATGACACCACTTCTCTCAACGATTCTCCTCGTTTTGAGTGCGACTGTGCACATCGCGGTGATCTTCGTGCTGCTGCTCCTCGAGCAGCGGCGCCCCGCGGCGACGTTGGCCTGGCTCTTGGCGGTGATTTTCCTGCCGTACATCGGCCTGGGGCTCTTCATGCTCGTCGGTACGCGGCGGATGGTGCGGCGGACCCGCAAACGCGGCGCGGGGACCAAGCGTCTTCACAGCGTGTTCGAACGCTACCGTATCGCCGAGAAGATGGATAGCAGCCGCGACCCGGCGATCGACGACGAGCGCACCGAAATGATCGCCAAGCTCTCGGCCAAGCTCTCGCAGCTGCCAACGACCTACGGCAACGCGACCGAGCTGTTGATCAACGCGACGGCGACCTATCGTTCACTCTACGCGGGGATTCGC
>JAGQJP010000166.1 GCA_020430585.1 Myxococcales bacterium
GGCTCGCGCACGCTCAAGGACGCGATGAACGAGGCCCTCCGCGACTGGGTCTCGAACGTCGACGAAACCTACTACCTGATCGGCTCGGCGGCGGGGCCCCACCCCTATCCGATGATCGTGCGCGAGTTTCAGTCGGTGATCGGCCGCGAGGTGCGCTGGCAGCTCGACGAGCTCGGGTTGAAAGCGAACCTCTTGATCGCCTGCGTCGGTGGTGGCAGCAACGCGATCGGGCTCTTCGCGCCGTTCATCGACGACCCCTGGATTCGCTTGATCGGTGTCGAGGCCGCGGGCTCGGGCATCGTCAGTGGGCAACACGCCGCCAGCCTCTCGGCGGGCACACCCGGCGTCTTCCACGGAAGCCACACCTATATCTTGCAGAGTCCCGACGGCCAGGTTCTGCCCGCGCACTCGATCTCTGCAGGGCTCGACTACCCTGGCGTCGGGCCGCAGCTCTCGCACCTCAAGGACCTCGGCCGCGCGGAGTTCGTCGCCGTCACCGACGACGAGGCGATCGAAGCGGTCAAGATCCTCGCGCGCGAGGAGGGGATCATCCCCGCTCTCGAATCGGCCCACGCGGTAGCCTACATCCTCAAGTTGGCGCCGACCCTGCCCTCGAGCCACGTGATCGTTCTCAACCTCTCGGGGCGAGGGGACAAAGACATGACCACGATCGCGCGGCGGCTCGGCTTCTGAGACCGGATGCGACCGTTCGGTTCTGCGATCGATCGCCGCTGCCGCTCAGGGCATCAGCCGATATTGCTCGGCCAGCGCGACGTAGTGGGCGGCGTTCACCAGGATTTGCTGGCGATCGAGGTCGCTGATCGGGCGCACGGGCTTGGCCGGCATTCCCAACGCGAGAAAACCCGAGGGGATCGTGGTCCCCGGTGTGACGACGGCGCCTGCGCCGATCATACAATCCGCCTCGACGTTCGCTCCGTCGAGGACGATCGCGCCGATTCCGATCAGGCAGCGATCGCCGATACGACAGCCGTGCAGGACGGCGCGGTGGCCGACGGTGATGTCGTCTCCGAGATAGAGCCCGAAGCGACCGTGGGTGACGTGCAGGGTGCAGAGATCCTGGATGTTGGTCCGCGCGCCGATGCGGATTTCGTGGACGTCGCCGCGGACCACGCTGTGGAACCAGACGCTCGATTGGGGTCCGAGCGTCGTGTTTCCAATGACGTCAGCGTCAGCCGCGACGAAACAGCCGTCCGACAGCGTCGGGGTCCAGCTCTTGTAGGCGATAATCATCTCGGCTCCTTTCTTGACCTTCCGAGCGGTTCTTGATATCCTGGCTCAGAACGTTTTACCAGAAATTTGCAGCACTTAATCGAAAAAAGCGCAATGCCACGCAACGATTTTGGCGCCGGACGGACAATGACGGTAGATGAATCGCATCGCTCCACGATGGGAGCGACGAGGTGAAACCGTGAAGATTCCGCCGCTGAAAACCGATGTAGCGCAGCTGGCACGGCTCGATGGGATCGAGCTCGACGGGTTGTCGCAATCGTCGACCATCACTGCACCGACGAAAGCGGGTACAGCTCCGACCGCCGGTCCGAGCGATTTCCGTCAAGCCGTCTCCGATGTGGCCGCGGCGTATCGGTCGGGAGAGATCGCAACGCCTGGCGAGGCGATCGACGCAATCGTCAAGCGTTACGTGGATCTTCGCTTCAGCGGGGGCCCGGTTCCCGAAGCGCTGCGCGATCACTTGAAGGTGGCGATCTCGACTCAGCTCTCTGGCGATCCGTTGTTTGTTTCGCTATTCAAACGCAGTGTGTAGGGGAAAGCGCATGGTACGGCGTCGCACGGTTGTGGTTCTCACGGTGTTGTTCTGCACGGTTCTCGTCTCGGTGATCGGCTGGGCCGACGAAAAGAAGCCGATCATCCTGATCCCGATCGCTTTCGACGACAAGCCCAACGCGCAGATCTACTACTATCTCGATCGGGCGCTCGACAAGCGGCCCGAGCTGCAGAACAACGACGTCAACTCGGCGCTCGACCGCGGCACGAACCGGATTCACTTCGACAACCTGAAACAGGCGCGCGTGCATCTCGACGCCGCGCGCGCCGCCTTCAAACAGGCGAACTATCCCCAAGCGCTGGTCGAGTTCACCAAGTCCGTCGAGTTGTACGAGAAGTCCTTCTCGTTCCTCCAATCCGACCAGGAGTTCATCGATGCGCTCGTCGGCCTCGGATTCTCGAACGGGATGAGCGGTGTGCAGGACGAGGCGATCAACGCGTTCAAGAAGGCGTTGACGTTCAATCCCGACGCGAAGTACGACTTCTCACGCTATCCGCAGAATCTTCATAACTTGTTCAAGAAAGCGAAAAAGGATCTGGCGACCGCGAGCACGGGCGACCTCAAGGTGATCACCGAGCCATCCAACGCCGAGGTCTACGTCAACGGGCAGTTTCGCGGCATTTCGCCGGTCGTCGTGCGTCAGCTGCCGATCGGCGCGCACTACGTCAAGATTCGCAAGCTCGGCTTCTCGCGGATCAACCAGACGATGGTCGTCAGCGCAGGGACCAACACTCAGACCGTCGTGCTCACGGCGTCTCGTCGAAAGTCGCTACTGGACTCGAAGATACCGACCTTTCGCCTCGACGTCTCGGAAAAGAAGGCCTCCGACACGATCGTCGACCTGCGCAGCCTCTTCTTCGTCGACCACGTGATCTTCGCCTCGGTCTTTGGCGCGGGCGATCAGCGGCAGCTGCAGCTCTCGATCTTCGACCTCGACCGCCGCAGCCGCCTCAAGCAGGTCAAGATCCCCGTCAACGTCAAGACGTTCGGGCTCGCCGCCGCGACCAGCGCGATCAAGAAACTCCTCGACGGCGTCGCGCTCACCCTCGCGCCGGAGAAGCGACCGACGCACAAGGTCAAGACCCGCGTCGTCAAGTCGACACCGCTCTACAAGAAGTGGTGGTTCTGGACGGTGATCGGCGTGGCCGTCGCTGGCGGTGCCGCGACGGGCATCATCCTCGGCACGCGCAAGTCCGGCGGCGAAAGCGGCCTCAAGAAAGTCCCCAACACGGGGGCGATGATCCTCCATTTCTAGACGCGCGAATCGCGCTCTGGCGGTCAGCTCCGAAATCGTCGCGGCGTTTTGCTGCCTACTGGGTCAGGGGAACGAAGTGGCGACTGGGGGCGTTTGGTTTGATCGTCACCCGCAGCGACTTCTTGACCTTCGTCTGCAGCGAGATCAGCGTAATCGTGTAGCTTCCCGCCTTGAGGCGACGGTTCAAGAGGGGCGTGTTGCCGATTCGCACGCCATTGATCAGGATCAGCGCCGCGGGACGTGAGTTGAGCGAGAGCGTTCCGTATTGAGGGCCCGTCGGCGTCTGAACCGTCTTCTTCTCGATCTTCTTCGGCTTCGGATTCTTCGTGTGTCGCGGCTTGGTGACCGTGCGCTCCTTGCGCAGCGTGATCGTCTCTTTGACGTCGGGCTGATTGAAGGTCAGCGTCTTCTTGAACGTTTCGAAGGTGCGCTTCGAAACCTCGAGGCTGTACGCGACCTGCGGTTTGAGCGTCAGCGCTGTCGTCGGCGCGGGGCCGCTGAACACGGTCTTGCCCTCGGGATCCTTGAGCACGACATCGGCGTTCGTCGGTGTGACCGCGAAGGTCAGCTGCACCGCTTTGAGCTTGAACTCTACGGCGACGGGTGGCAGGATTGCCCCGGATTTGACGCTGATCCGCGTCGAGAACTCAGTGTAGCGCTTGTCGGCTGGGACGATGCGAATCTCGTGCTGGCCCTCTTTGAGCTCGAGCGGGGCGTCCGTGATTTGCTGCTGCTTCCCGTCGACGAACAGCGTCGCCGTCTTCGGCAGGCGCGAGAAGATCACGCGGCCGGTTTTCGGCTCGTCGATCTTGGGCGGGATCAACTTGAGACGCGTTTCGAGCACGCCCTTCGTGTTCGCCTCGGCTTTGTACCGTTGGCGATATGGCTCGTGTCCTTTCGCCGTGACGAGGATGTCGTGCATACCCTCGTCGAGCTCGAGGACGAACGCCTTCTGGTTCGTCGCGCCCTCGTGGACGACCTTGCCGTCGATCTCGACCTTGACCGGAAACGGCTTCTGCGACGGTACGCCGGGCAGAATCCTGACCGAGAGCGCCGGTTTCTTCGGCTTTGGCGTCTCGACGGGCGGCGTCTTCTTCTGACTCACGATGTGCATCGTGATGTAGGTCCCGGCCCCGACGAGGGAGATCAGCGTGACGACGAGCAGGATTAGATAGGGCCGCGACCGCGTCACCCGCTGCGGAAGCGGTTCGAGCATCGACTCGACGGGGAGCGCGAGCGGAAGCATCCCGGATTGCGATTTGTCGTTGTTCGGCGGCGGTTGCGTCACCGATCCGGCGGGAATCTTGAAGATCCGGCTCTTCGACGGAAGCTCGTTGACCTCTTTGTCGAAGACCTGGGTCTCGATCTCGTCTTCATCCCAGGCCAAATCGGGCTTGTTCACCGCAGCTGGCTTGAGGACCTGGCTGTTCGGGCTCCGTCGCAACCCCTGCGGCGCGGCGACACGGCCGCCCCCGCTGTGACCATCCTCGGCGGCCAGAGAGTCGACGTAGCCATCAGAGGCGCCCAGACCCATCGCATCGGCCGGTGGGGGAGGCGGCAGGGCACCGACCGGCTTCTTGTTCTGCAACGCCTTGCGGTACTCTTCCGCCTTCTGGCGCTCGCGCTCGATCTCTTTGGCGAAGGTCGCTTTCATGTACTCGGTCAGCTCTTTGCGTGTGCCCAGCGTGCCCGAGGTGAAGAGGTAGTGTTGCAGCTCGCTGTGGAGCTCCATCGCCGTCTGATAGCGGTCGTCGGGGTTGCGCGCCAGCGATTTGAGCACGATCCGCTCGAGCTCTGGTGAGATCAGCGGGTTGTGATGCCGCGGCGGAATGATGTCGACGTTGCGCACCTTCTCGAGCGTCGAGAAGTCGGTCTCGCCGAGGAACAGACGTTCGCTGGTCAACAGCTCGTAGAGCACGATCCCGACCGAGAAGATGTCGGAGCGCTTGTCGAAGGGCAGACCACGCACCTGCTCGGGCGACATGTAGCCGAATTTTCCCTTGAGGATACCGGCCTGGGTTCGGCTCGCCTTGTTTGCCGCCTTGGCGATACCGAAATCGATGATCTTGACCTCGCCTTCGTACGAGACGAGCACGTTCTGTGGGCTGATGTCGCGATGGACGATGTTCAGCTCACGGCCGAAGCTGTCTTTCTTGTTGTGGGCGTAGTCGAGACCCTCGCAGATCCGGAGGATCATGTAACAGGCGATTTCGACGGGGATGTTGCGACCGATCTTGCGGGCGCGATTGTAGATCGCGCGACAGTCGCGTCCGCTGACGTACTCCATCGCGATGAAGTAACTGTCACCGACCTTTCCGAGGTCAAAGATCTGCGCGATGTTCGCGTGGTTCAATTGAACGCAGATCTTCGCCTCATCGATGAACATGTTGATGAATTCTTCATCCTCCGCAATGGAGGGAAGAATCTTCTTCACCGCGACAAGACGTTCGAACCCCTCGACACCGAAGGCCTTGGCTTTGAATACCTCAGCCATGCCGCCGATGTTGATGCGGTCGAGAAGGTAGTATTTACCGAAAGGGACCGGGCCTCTCAACGTCGTAATTCCAAACGTGTTTAGCTGTGCGTCACCCTACCTAACTTACCAAAATTAGGATAGTTTCCGCCAGTTGTCAAATACTAATTCGCCCCGCCACGCGTACGGGATTGCGAATCCGACCCGCCCGATCGCTTCAACAGCTGGGTCTGGAGCGATCTTCCCTGCGATCGAGCCCGTCAGTGTACGGTCAACGCATTCGCCGGATCGAGCTTCGTCGCTCGGTTTGCCGGCAGGAACGCGCCGAGCAAGCAAAAAACCAGCGCGAAAACGATCGCGCCGACGATCAACAGCGCGTCGAACTGGAAAAAGTTGTCCGGCTTGTACGGGAAGTAGGGGATGTACTTCGCGAACAAGAAATTGCACAAGCGGCTCAGACCCCACCCCGCGGCGAGTCCAAGGCAGCCACCGAGCAGACCGATTCCCGCCGCCTCGGTGAGGATGATCTGGCGGATGTCGTTTTTGCTCGCGCCGATCGAGCGTAGAATTCCGATCTCCCGCTTGCGCTCCGAGACGATCATCAGGAACGTGTGCGTGATGTTGACGGCGCTGATCGTGAGGATCAGGCCGCTGATCAAGCCGAAGACGATCGTGATGATGAAGATGAAGTTGCGAATCTCGGCGCCCTGCTGACTCTTGCTGCTCAGCGTATACTCCATCTTCTGCAGCTGTGAGAGGAGCATCGGCATGCTGCGCTTGTCTTTGAGCTCGAGGATCACGCTGTCGAACTGGCTCAGACGCTCTTCGCCGATCATCTCTCGATAGAGCGCGTTGAAGCGCTTGACGTAGGGGAGCGGCATCGTCAAACCGAGATCGATCGCCTTGCTGCTGAATCCGACCAGCTCGACGCGGCGCAACGTCTGACGCTTCAGGTTGTAGTTCGACTTCATGTACGACGCACCAAAATGCAACCCGCCCTTGAGTCCGAGCACAGCCTGCTTGTCGATGCGCGGTAGGCCGAGCGTCGGAGCGGCGATCGTGTTGAAGATCTCGAACAGATAGGGGCTGATCACCACGGGGATGTAGCCCTCGCAGCTGCCCAGATAGAAATAGTCGTCGACCACGGGCCAGAGGCCCTCGAGCTTGAAGGTCGGCCTACGCTCGGCGAGGCTTCGGACCGCACAATACGTGCCGCTCGGGCAGCTGCCTTTCGGCTTGTCCCAGGGGTCGTCGGTCTGACAGCTCTGGGCTTTGCAGAGCCCCGCCTCACAGCTCCGAGAGAAGGGGCAATCGGCGTTCGTCGTGCAGCTCTGTGTCTCCCAATCAC